>JAGASB010000092.1 GCA_017621955.1 Clostridia bacterium
CCGATTGACGGTGCAACCCAACCGCTTGACATAAGTGCTGTAAAGGACATAAACGCAAAAATTCTTCCCGTAACGGCAGGGTTTACAAGGTTTTTACCTGTTCCGCCAAAAATCATTTTAACAACTATAATTGCAAATATACTTGCTAGTATAACCGCATAAATAGGCGTTTGTGAACCTACTGAAAGACCTATTAATAGCCCTGTAACACAAGACGTAAAGTCAAAGCCGTTTGCAATTTCCTTTATCGACTTGCCAGCGATAAGTAGATAAATAAATTCACTAGCAACAGCGCTTATAAGGGCGCAAGCGATAATTAAAAATGCGTTTAATCCAAAGTATACGATACCCATAATTACCGCAGGAAGAAGTGCGATGCAAACGTCAATCATAATTCTTCTAGTGGTATTGTTTGATTTAACGTGTGGAGAAGATGAATATTTATAAATTTTATCTGCCATTTTTCTTCTCCTTTATCTTTGCTTTTGCCATTTGAATACTTTGAACGAGCGAACGTTTTGCCGGGCAGTTATATGCGCAAGAACCGCATTCAAGACAGTTCATAGCGCCGTATTTTTCTGCACTTTCATAGTCCCCGCTCAAAGCAAAACTTTCTATGTACATAGGCATTAATCTCATAGGGCAGTTTTTAGCGCACCTTGCACAGTTGATGCAATTTGACGGTGAAGCGGTCGAAGTTTCACCGTTAATAAGTGCCAAAAATCCCGAATCGGTTTTTCTTGCATATTGATTAAGACCGATAAGCGCTTTACCCATCATAGGTCCGCCTGCGACGAGTTTAACTGCATTTTCCTTAACGCCACCGCAAAACTCTGCGATATCGGTAAACGGAGTACCCAAAGCGAACTTTATGTTTTTAGGCTCGTTAATTCCGTTTCCGCTAACAGTCATAACAGAGTGGGTTAGTGGTAAGTTGAGTTCGATAGCTTCGTAGCACGCAATCATTGTCTTAATGTTTTGTACGCAACAGCCAACGTCGAACGGCATTTTGCCCGTGGGAACTTTTCTACCCGTCGTGCAGTAAATAAGGTGTTTTTCACTACCCATAGGGTACTGCTTTTTAAGAACGACAACGTCTAAGTCGGAAAAGCGTTCAAACGCCTTGATTGCAAGCGGTTTGTTTGCTTCAATTCCAAGAATAATTTTCTTTATTCCAAGCGCCATTGCCGTATACATTATACCTTTATAAATATCGTCGGTGCGTTCTATCATAAGTCGATAGTCACAGTTTAAGTAAGGTTCGCACTCCGCACCGTTTATAATTAAATATTCAAGTTTGGTTTTTGGTGAAAGTTTAACAGCGGTGGGAAATCCTGCTCCGCCAAGACCTACTATGCCTGCCAAACGTATGCGTTCGATTAAACTTGCAGGTGAAAAATCTGCAACGTTATCAAAGTGCATTTGTTCGTCTGTTCCGTCGTTATCAATAACAACGTACTTTTGCTTTTGCCCCAAACCGTTTACTATATCGGTTACGGCTGTAACTTCACCGCACACCGAAGAATAAACGTTAGCAGAAATAGCCCCGCTAGCCTCGCCGACAAGTTGTCCAATCTTGACCTTATCGCCGACGTTTACAACGGGGATTGCCGGTGCACCGATGTGCTGAGACATACTTATATACACCGTTTTAGGCGCAGGCATAATCTCAATCGGCTTTTCGGAGCAAAGATTTTTCATATCCTTAACGTGTATTCCGTAAGGATAGTTTTTACCTTTTCTTATGCTCAATTGTGTCTTCCTCTCTTTTTATTATTTTCTACAAATATTTTCTACAAATTTTATTTTTTATCTAAATTAGCAGTCGGCATTCTTAATAAAATTAGATATACGATAAACCCGACTATAATTCCGCTAAAAACGCCTATAAAAGCAAGGTATGGCAAAAACGAAAGATATTCAAAAGTTGCCGTAACAATACAAAAAGTTGCGTTTTGAACGGTGGTGTTTATAACTGCACCGACTACGCTTGCGCAAACAATGCTTGTGTTTTTAACGTAATATAGAATTAACAGTTGTATAGAAAGCGCTATTACGCCCGCTGGCAGTGAATACATAATTGCGGATACGTTGCCGGCAAACAGACTGCCGATAATCGTTTTAACAACTAGCGTTATAAATCCGAACTTTCCGCCAAGCAATATTGCCGATAGTAAAATGAATATATTTGAAAGCCCAAGTCTTGCGCCAGGTAGAATTATAGGCGGAAAAAGACTTTCAAGAGTAAACGTTATGGTTGATAGTGCGGTGAGTACGGCGCAAAGAGCAATGCGTGCAGTCAAATTACCTTTCATTTGCACCCCCTAATGCCCCTGTGCTTGGGTCTGACGGGGTAAAAGTTAAAGGTGAAATCTTTAACCCGTGCGGACTGCAATAGATTAGTCCCTTATCGGTTAGGGCAGGGAAAGATACGCAATCTTTTGAAAGAGAACAAGTGCTGTCTATAACTTTTACGCTTTTACTTTGAGTGTCAACCATAAGCACGTTAAAACCATCGTGATTTTCACCTGTATAAACGGTCAGTGTGAAACCGTTTTTCGTATCTGATTTTTCCACTAAATGCTTAAAATCTTCGCTGACGATTAGAGTGTTTGTGTCGAAAGAATAACTTAAAACGGTATTTTCGTTTTTACTCACTAAAAAACCTTTTGACGCCGTATTTTTGGGAAATAACACGAACGCAAAAAAAAGTGCGACAAGTAGTAATAAAAGTAAAGAATAAATAATCAAGTCGCCCTTCATAAAAGGTTTTGAAAGTTTAATTAAATCAAGGTCTTTTTTTTTCAAAACGGCAACACCCCTTATTATAATATATTTTACTAAATAAGTCGTTTGTTGTCAATTAAACGCAGTTGGTTTAAGGGGTAGTTGTATAAAATTTTTTAATTAAAATAAAAGTTTATACGTAGGTGTTTGTATAATGTGAAACAATTTTTACAATTTATGTTAAAAGCAAAATTTTACTTGCAATATTTTTGTTAATTATATAAAATAATTATGATGAGTAATTTTGGCTTTAAAGATAAATTTGATATAACCTTAACGTGTGCTTCGGGCGTGGAAAAAGTGGTTAAAAGCGAGCTTAAAAGGTTGGGGTATGAAGACGTGCCGGCAATTAACGGTGCGCTTACCTTTTCGGGCGATAAACTTGCCGTTGCACGCTGTAATCTTTTCTTGCGCTGTGCAGATAGGGTATATATAAACGTCAATCAGTTTACTGCCGAAAATTTTGACGATTTGTTTGACGGCGTTAAAAACACTGCGTGGGAAGAATTTATTCCAAAGGACGCTAAAATCACCGTCAACGGCAAGTGTGTAAAAAGTAAACTGTTTGCCGTTTCGGCTTGTCAAAGCATTGTTAAAAAAGCCATTGCAGATAGGCTTTTAGAAAAATATAAAACTTCACGTTTAATAGAAAACGGTGCGCTTTACGAAGTTGAGTTTTCAATTTTTAAGGACGTGGTTACGCTGTATATTAATACGAGTGGTAAAGGGCTACATAAGCGTGGATATCGTGATATGGTCGGCATAGCGCCTATAAAAGAAACGCTTGCTTCGGCACTGCTACTGCTTAGCGATTTTTATCGTGAAAGACCTTTTGCGGACCCGTTTTGTGGCTCAGGTACTATTGCTGTTGAAGCAGCGCGTATCGCAATGAATATTGCCGGTGGTATAGGAAGAAGATTTGCGTTTAACGAGTGGTCGAACTTTGACAGTAAATACTTTGACCTTGCCTTTGAAGAAGCAAAGGATAAAGAAAAAAGGGATATAAAACTTGATTTTTTTGCGTCAGACGTTGACCCCAAAGCCGTTAAGCTTGCTAAGCGACACGCAGAGCGTGCGGGTGTTTTGGATAAGATTAAATTTAGCACTTTGGACGTTAAAAATTTTTCAACCGACTTAAAGTGTGGCACGATAGTAACAAATCCACCTTACGGTGAAAGGGTGTATGATAAAGACGAAGCCGAAGCGTGCTATAAATCGCTTGGGAAAGTATTTAAATCACTTGACGGTTGGTCGGCGTTCGTTATAACTAGCGCAAAAAATTTTGAAAAGCATTTTGGTAAAAAAGCGGATAGGGAAAGAAAACTTTATAACTCTAACCGTGAATGTAAATATTACTATTATTATGGAGATAAAAGATAAATATGGTTGACGGAAAAATTCTTGTTGAAAAGTTATTATCTTACGCAAAAGCGTTCTTACACTTAAACGACCGTGATGAAATTTATTTTAGAAACATTTTATTGCGTGAATTTAAACTTGACGAACCTGCGCTTGACGTGGGCGATTTGTCTTATATTATGGCTCTTGACGTTCCCGACGTTATCGTTGAAGAACTTGAAAGTTTTGCAATGGAAAACGGTCTTACGGACGAAGCGCATAAAAACCTTTATTCTACATACATTATGGGTATTTTATCGCCCTTGCCGTCAAAGGTTAATCAAACCTTTATGGAAATAAAACAAAAAGACGGTATAGAAAAAGCGTGCGAATACTTTTATAGTCTTTCAGTTAAAAATAACTACGTTCAAAAGACGGCTATCGGCAGAAACTTAAAGTGGACGTATCCAGACGGGCAAAGATATCTTGAAATTACCGTAAATTTAAGTAAACCCGAAAAAGATAATAAGGAAATAGCAAAGCTTTTAACGGTAAATCCTACTAAAAAAGCAAAATATCCCGCTTGTTTACTTTGCAAGGAAAACGAAGGGTTTGAAGGCTCTTTAACTCACCCTGCAAGAGAAAATATAAGGACTATATCACTTAGCCTTGGTGGTGAAGATTGGTTTGTTCAGTATTCGCCGTACGCATATTATAACGAACATATGATAGCGATATCTAACAAGCACGCACCTATGCACATTGCGGGGGATACTATTTGTAAACTTCTTGACTTCGTTGATTTTTTCCCAAATTATATGATAGGTTCAAACGCTGCGCTTGCTATTATCGGTGGTTCAATATTAAACCACGAACATTTTCAGGGCGGCGGACACCTTATGCCAATGCACAAAGCACCGATAAAAGAATATTTTAAAAGTGAAAAATATAACGACGTTACGGTCGGCATAGTCGATTGGTATAACAGCGTTATTCGATTAACAAGCAAAAATAGGCAAGCGATAAAATGCTTTGCAACCGATATCATTAAGGCGTGGGAAACTTATACTGATGAGTCTTGTGATATATTTGCATATACGGGTGAAACAAGGCACAATTCGCTTTCGCCCGTGTGTAGAAAGAACGGCGACGAATATACGTTTGACATTATTCTTCGCAACAATAGGACTAGCGAAGAATACCCCGACGGTATTTTCCACGCTCACCCAGAATATCATAACATCAAAAAAGAAGGTATCGGCTTAATCGAAGCAATGGGACTATTTATTCTTCCAGGCAGATTAAAAAAGCAACTTAGTATGATTGCTGAAATTGTTTGCGGAAAGGAAAAATACGACTATAACGCACTTTGCGATAAAGAAAATTATTTGTACGCACATAGAGATATGATAAAAGAACTTTATAGTGAAGGCGTGTCGAAGAACTTTGAAGATGCTGAACGTCGTGTAACAGAATTTGTAAACCGTGTTTGTAAAAACATACTTTTCAATACGGCAGTATTTAAAAACGACGACAACGGTTATAAAGGCTTTAAGAAGTTTTTGTCTTGCGTTGGTGTAAAATAAATTAGTTAAAATAAAATTTAGGAGTATAAAAATGAACGTATTAGTAACAGGTGGTGCAGGGTATATCGGTTCACATACTATGGTTGAACTTTTACAAGCAGGGCACAGCGTAGTATGTATTGATAACTTTATGAACAGCAAGTTTGAGGCTGTAAAAAGAGTAGAAAAAATTACGGGTAAATCGGTTAAGTTTTACGAAGGCGATATTCGTGATAAGGCGATTTTAGATAAAATTTTTACAGAAAACAAAATTGATTCAGTTATTAACTTTGCAGGGCTTAAAGCCGTTGGTGAATCCTGCGCAAAACCGCTTGAATATTATGAAAACAACATTGAAGGACTTTTGGTTTTAGCGTTTGCTATGAGAGAACATAACGTTAAAAATTTGGTATTTTCATCTTCTGCAACCGTTTACGGCAAGCCTGAAAGCGTTCCTATTAAAGAAGATTTTCCGCTTTCAACGTCAAATCCTTACGGAAGCACAAAATTATTTATAGAATATATACTTAAAGACCTTTATAAAGCAGACCCAACATTTAATATTGCAATACTTCGTTATTTTAACCCCGTTGGTGCGCACGAATCTGGCACGATAGGTGAAGACCCCAAGGGAATTCCAAACAACCTTTGTCCTTACATTACTCAGGTTGCAGTAGGTAAAAGAGAGTATCTTGGCGTGTTTGGCGATGATTACAATACGCCTGACGGCACGGGTGTAAGAGACTATATTCACGTTGTTGACCTTGCAAAAGGACACGTTCTTGCAGTAAATAAACTTATGGAAAACCCCGGTCTTATTATAGTGAACTTAGGTACGGGTAAAGGATATAGCGTTCTTGATATGGTTAAGGCGTTTAGTAAGGTTGTAGGTAAGCCTATTCCTTATAAAATTATGCCACGTCGACCAGGGGATATTGACGAATGTTATGCAGACCCAACCTTAGCAAAAGAACTTTTAGGGTTTGAAGCGACAAAAACGCTTGACGATATGTGTCGTGACGCTATGAATTGGCAAACAAAAAACCCCAACGGTTACGATGACTAATTAAATTTCATAAATTTTAGAATTTAAAAAACGGCAAAATTTAGCAAAAACGCATTTTTTGCCGTTTTTATATTGCCAAAAAGTTGCAAAAACTCAAAAAAAGGTGTAAAATTAAAACTATAAAATATTGATTTTTTAACAAAAAGGAGAATTTTATGAATTTTGGATATGTAAAAGTTGCCATATATACGCCCGATATAAAAGTTGCACAGGTTGAATACAATAAAAGCGCAATTAAAGTAGGCATAGATTTAGCCGAAAAAGAAAACGTGCAACTGTTAGCGTTTCCCGAACTTTGTCTTACGGGGTATACCGCAGGCGATTTGTTTTATTCAAAAACTATGCTTGATGCGGTAAAAATTGCTATTGACGATATTGCTGAATATTCTAAGGGTAAAAATCTTTTGATTTTTGTCGGCGCACCGTTATTTAACGATGGACTTTTATATAATACTTGCGTGGGTATTTTTGACGGCAAGGTTTTGGGTGTTATTCCAAAAAGCTATTTGCCAGATTACGGTGAGTTTAATGAAAAAAGGTATTTTGCACCGTCAAACGATAATTTATCTTATATTGAATTTGGTGCTGAACAACAATATCAAGTGCCTTTTGGTAAAAATATAATTTTTGCACACGAAAATAATCAGTCGTTTAAGGTTTCTTGTGAACTTTGTGAAGATTTGTATGCGGCAGTTCCACCTTCATTATATCACGCAGTAAACGGCGCAAGAATTATTGTAAACCTTTCTGCAAGTTCAGAATATTCGGGTAGAGTAGAGGCAAGGCGTGGTCTTATAAAAAGTCATTCTTCAAAGACTGTATGCGGATATGTATACTCTAATGCGGGCGACGGTGAATCGACCACCGACTGCGTGTTTTCGGGACATAGTATGGTTGCTGAAAACGGTCAAATTTTAAGCGAAAATAAGCCGTTTGAAAAGGGTTTATGTATTGCAGAAGTTGACCTTGATTATATAGATTTTTCACGCAGTAAAGTGTTTAACCAAGATTTCGGCATAGAAAATAAAGAATATTGTGTTGTAAAATTCAACGTAGACCTATCTGGCATAAGTGCAAAAAGAACGTACGATAAAACGCCTTTTATCAAAAGCGGTGAAGAACAATTTTTAATTGATATAGCTGCGCAAGGTCTAAAAAAGCGTTTATTACACACCAACGCTCAATCGTTAGTATTAGGGCTTTCTGGTGGGCTTGACTCAGCGCTTGCATTAATCGTCGCCGTTCGTGCGATAAAACTTGCGGATAGACCGTTAAAGGACGTTATTGCAATCACAATGCCGTGTTTTGGTACTAGTTCAAGGACGTTTGAAAACAGTATTAAACTTGCAAAAGGCTTTGGCGTTAGCCTTAAAAAAATAGATATTACAAAGTCGGTTAAAAGACATCTTAAAGACTTGTCTCACCCCGAAAACGTTCACGATGCGGCTTATGAAAACGCTCAGGCAAGGGAAAGGACGCAAGTTTTAATGGATATTGCAAATATGACTAACGGTTTAGTTGTCGGTACGGGCGACCTTTCCGAACTTGCGCTTGGTTGGGCAACGTATAACGGCGACCATATGAGTATGTACGCTGTAAATGGTTCTGTTCCAAAGACACTTGTAAGGCACTTGGTAAATTATACTGCAAACAATTTTAAGGGAAAACTTAAAGCCGTGCTTTTGGATATTCTTGATACCCCTGTTAGTCCCGAACTTATACCGTCTAATAACGATACTATTAAACAAGTCACCGAAGATATTGTTGGACCTTACGTTTTGCACGATTTCTTTTTGTATTCATTTATAAAACTTGGTTTTACACCAAAGAAAATTTATCACGTTGCCGTAAATACTTTTAATGGTGAATTTGATAAAGATACCATCTTAAAGTGGCTTAAAACGTTTATGAGAAGATTCTTTAATCAACAATTTAAGCGTTCTTGTATGCCTGACGGGGTTAAGGTTACTGAAATATCTTTATCGCCCCGTGGAAGTTACCGTATGCCAAGTGATGCTAACTCAAACTTGTGGCTTGATGAACTTGAAAGCTTGTAAGGGGATAACGTTTTATGTATAGTGAACCATTGTCGCTTATAGCGTCGTTTTTTGGTATGGGCTTTGCAATGTCAAGCTACTTTGTAAAAAAGAAAAATTTATTCTTTGTTTGGCAGGGTGGGGCTATACTATTTTTAGCATTATCGTGTTTGTTTAAGTTGCATTATTTGCCCGTTATAACTTATGGAATAGCACTTGTAAGGGTACTTGTATATTATCAATTTGAAAAGGCTGATAAAAATTTATCCGTGTGGATAAAAACTTTCTTTGCGCTTCTTAACGTGGTTGCATACTTCGTGTTAAACGCTATAAGTGGAACTAATTTTAACGCAATAGATTTGTTGTTAATAATTGCAAGCATTATGTACGCATATATATTTGGTATTAGAAACATTAAAATTATGCGTTTTATATTTATCATACCAACCGTAATGTGTATCGTGTATTATATAATAACTTGCGCTGCAATTTTTTTGATAATATCTTATTCGTTTGAGCTTTTGGCAAACTTAACTGCAATTTGTTATTATAAATATAGAGAAGCAAAATTTAATAAAGCCAAAATTAAGAAATAAACAAATCATTATTATATATAATGTTATTAAGAAGCGGTAGTAAAATTATCGCTTTTTTTATTTTTAAAATTTTTTCAAAAAAATTTAAAAAAGTTATGAAAAATCGTTGACAAAATTATGATTGTTGATTATAATAATAGTAATCATTACTGATAAGGAGATTGCAGATGAGATATTCACATCAAAGAGAATTGATAATGAATATAATAAAAGGAAGGAAAGACCATCCGACTGCTGATATGATATATTCATCTGCACGAGAGGCAGAGCCAAACATAAGTCTTGGAACGGTATATCGTAATCTTAAACTACTTAGTGAAGACGGCAGTATAATAACGCTTGAAACCGAAGATAAGAGATTGCATTACGACGGGGATACGTCAAGACACAGTCATTTTATATGTAGTAGATGCGGTAAAATAATCGACCTATTACGTCCGGCGAAAACACCTGATGAGATTAGTGATAAAGGTCTTATGGTAACGAGTGAAAAGTGTGTTTACTACGGTAAATGCAACGACTGTCTAGATGAAGAATGAATAATTGAAGGTTAAAAATGTTTTGTGATAATAAATACTTGATTTATTGTGACAAAACTTATAAAATAAAATATATAGGCTAAAAGCCAAAAGGAGATTTATTATGAAAAAATTTGTTTGCACAATCTGTGGTTATGTACACGAAGGCGATTCAGCGCCTGTAAAATGCCCAACCTGTGGCGCACCCGATACCAAGTTTAAGGCTCAGGCTGACGGACTTTCTTGGGCGGCAGAACACGTTGTAGGCGTTGCTAAGGGAGTAGACCCCGAAATCATCGAAGGACTTCGTATGAACTTTGCTGGTGAATGCACCGAAGTTGGTATGTATCTTGCAATGGCAAGGGTTGCACACCGTGAAGGATATCCTGAAATCGGTCTTTACTGGGAAAAGGCAGCTTACGAAGAAGCAGAACACGCTGCTAAATTTGCAGAACTTTTAGGTGAAGTTGTAACCGATTCAACCAAGAAAAACTTGGAAATGCGTGTAGAAGCTGAAAACGGCGCAACCGAAGGTAAGTTTGAACTTGCTAAAAAAGCAAAAGCTTTAAATCTTGATGCTATTCACGACACCGTTCACGAAATGGCTCGTGACGAAGCTAGACACGGAAAAGCATTTGAAGGCCTCTTAAAGAGATATTTTTCTAAATAAGGAGAGAACAAATGAAGTACGTTTGTCTTGTATGCGGATACGTTTATGATGAACAAGTAGAAGGAACTGCTTTTGCAGAACTTTCTGATGATTATGTTTGTCCGCTTTGCGGAGTTGGTAAGGACCAATTTGAGATAGAAGAATAGTGAGGGTATTATGAAAGAAAATTATATGGTTTGCAATTGTGCAAAAGTAGATTATCATACAATCGCAACGGCAGTTGAAACGCACGATAAACTTGAAAACGTATTAGACGTTTTTAAGGACGTGCAGAACGTAACGCACTGCACTACGGGTTGCGGTGGATGCTATCAAAAAGTTCTTGATATTATATCCGAAGTTTTGATGGGCTAATAAAACGATTATACAAATTCTCTTTTTTATAAAATTGAACCACTAAAAAGCAAGCGACCGGCATTAATGCTGGTCGCTTGCTTTAAAAATATTTGTAGAAGGAGGAAGAGTTGTTTATTTAATGATAAAAAATATATTTCTTTTTTATCAATAACATTTTATCACTTGACAATACATATTGTCAAATATATAATTATTATAAAAATGATAACTTGTGGATATGAATTCGGTGTTTTATGGACTTATTAAAATTAAAGTATTTTTACACGGTTGCGCAATATGAACACGTTACTAAGGCAGCAGAAAGTTTGCATATTGCTCAGCCTGCAATAACTAAATGTATTAAGCAACTTGAAAGAGAACTTGACGTTACACTTTTTATGCGTTCAGGGCGTAACGTAAAACTTACTGAATACGGTAAACTATTGAAAAATCGTTTAGATAACGTTTTTCCTATTATAGACGGTGTGAAAGATGAGATTAATCAACTTAAAAAGGAAAATAAGTTTACTGTAAAATTAAACGTTTTGGCTGCGTCTATCGCAGTTATGGAAGCGGTAGTTAAGTATAAGAATAAATATCCCGAAGTCGTGTTTAATATCATTCAGCATACAAACGAATCTATTTGTGATATTATGGTTACAACAACGGGTTCTAAAAGTGAACGTCACGAACACGTTAAGCAAAATTTGAAAAAGCGCTGTGTTATTAAAGAAAATATATTTTTAGCAGTGCCAACTAAATCTGATTATGCAAAAAATGACAGCGTACAGTTAAAATCTCTTAAAAACGAAAAGTTTATTTATATTGCCGGTTCACGCCCATTTAGGTCGGTTTGTGATAAAATTTGTGAAAATATAGGATTTAAGCCAAGTATAGGTTTTGAGTCGGATTCACCAATTGCAGTTAAAAATATTATCGGCGCAGACGCCGGCGTTGGATTTTGGCCCGAATATTCTTGGGGAAAAATTAACTCTAAGGACGTTAAACTTCTTCCCGTAACAGATGCAGAGTGCGAAAGGGAACTTATCGTTGAACTGTACGACCAAGCGGGTGTGTCGGAATATGCTGAAAATTTTTATGAATTCTTAATAAGTAAATTAAGTAAAGGACAAAATAAATAAAAAAGTCAATATATATTGACAAATTAAAAAAACAATTATATAATTATTATAAACTTTTGGAGGTAAAATTTTTATGGTGTTTTTATGGATACTTATAACGCTCATCGCACTTGCGATAGTCGTTGGTGTTGGTATTTTATGTGGCAGAATTTGCGTGGAAATTGTTCGTGATAAAAACTCAGCAATGAACGAAGTGTTGTGGTTTTGGTTCGGGTTTGTTTTCACGTCTTTTGCAGTACTTTTAACTTTGGTGGTTAAAGACAGAAAGAACTAATAAATTTAATAATAACAGTTTAAAAACTGCCTTTTTGTAGGCAGTTTTTTTCTTTTTAATTCTAAAACTGTAAATGCTTTCATAAATTATTAACAAATAAATATATCAAAGCGACAATGATACTAAAAATCTAACACATTTTGACAAAAACTACCGTGGGGGAAAAGTTATAATGTTTTTTGCCGTCATTTCCAAAAAAAAGTTTCTTACAATTATTAGTTTAGTTTTGGTTGCGGTATGTTTGTGCTTAACCGCATACGGTACGGGCGTTTATAACGTTTTTTCTAATAAAGGTAATAGAAAACTTCCTATATATAGGGTTGAAACGGACAGTAATAAAATAGCCATTTCGTTTGATTGTGCTTGGGGTGTTGACTATACTGATAGCCTTTTAAAGATTATGGATGAATATGGCGTAAAATGCACTTTTTTTATGGTAGAGTTCTGGACAAAAAAATATCCTGAATATGTAAAAAAGATTGCTGATTTAGGGCACGAAATAGGTACTCATTCCGCAACGCACCCGTATATGAGTAAACTATCAAAAACCGCAATCGTGAAAGAACTTACTACTTCCAGACAGGCAATTGAAAGCATTACGGGAAAAAAGGTAGAAGTTTTTAGACCACCTTACGGCGATTACGGCGACTTACTAATCGATACGGCTTTTGAACTTAATTTATACACTATTCAATGGGACGTTGATAGTCTTGATTGGAAAGATTTATCGGCAAAAGAAATTACAAAAAGGGTAACAGAGCGTGTAAAAAGCGGTTCTATCGTACTTTTTCATAATCAGGGACTGCATACGGCAGAGGCGTTGCCGACAATATTAAAAACGCTCATAGAAAAAGGGTATACGTTTGTTCCGATAGGTGAACTTATCTATCGTGAAAACTACAAGATGGGCGCTGACGGAAGTCAAATTAAAAATTCATAGGAAATTCATTGGAGGAAAGATATATATGAACTATTTACAAGAAAAAAACAACAAGGTATTTATCAGTGGAGAGATTGTTTCAGAAGCAGAATTTTCACACGAAGTTTATGGCGAAGGCTTTTATGAGATGTTCGTTCTCGTTAAGCGTTTATCGGGTCAAGGCGATGTTTTGCCCGTTACCATATCAGAACGTTTAATAAACGACCGTGACTTAAAAGTTGGCGTAACCATAAACGCACTAGGGCAGTTTAGAAGTTATAATAAACTTGTCAACGGCAAAAGCAAACTTATGCTAACCGTCTTCGTGCGTGAACTGTTAGACGATGCGCCCATTAAAAATCCCAACAGTATAGTATTGACGGGATATATATGTAAACCGCCCGTATACAGAACTACGCCTTTTAATAGGGAAATTGCAGACGTGCTTATTGCGGTCAACCGTTCTTATAATAAGTCAGACTATATTCCGTGCATAGCGTGGGGTAGGAACGCACGCTTTGCTAAAAACATTGCAGTTGGTGAAAAGATTGCCGTAAGTGGTAGAATTCAAAGTAGGGAATATCAAAAGCGCATTGCTGACGATGACGTTAAGACCTTGACTGCGTACGAAGTTTCTATAAGCAAACTTGCCGCTTATGAAAATGCGGAAAATTTTGATGCAGATGAAGAATTTAATGCGTTGGGATTTTCGTTTACCGACGAAAAAAAAGAAAATTTGTATTCTGATTAAAGTAATTTATAAAGCGAAAAGCCCCGTGTTCAAACGGGGCTTTTTGTTTATACAACGTTTTAATCTTTTTTCTTTCTTGTTACAAAATATACTGCCGTCCCACATACGCAAGCAGCGACGGATAGAACTATAAGAATATTTCTAACTGCCGTTCCCGCATCGTTTTTAATTGCTGAAACTGAAATATAACCATTAATAACTCCGCCGTTTCCGTCCGAAACTAAAACGTAAGCAACGTCATTGTCAATGTTTAGCACGGTAACTGTTTGACCGTTAGAAAGTTCTAATATAGCCGTAGACATATTCTTATCGCTAAATAAAGTAGTTTTATTTACTTTTTCGGTATATGAATCAGGCCAAGTGAAATATTCTGACAAAACTTCGGTAGTAAAGTCCTTGGGAACGTAACCTGTATGGGTGATTCCATCGACTTCAAAACTAGCAAAATAAAAGTCTTTATCTAAGAAAGTAAGCGTTTTATTTGGATTAATTTGAGTATATTTGTCAAGTCTAATAACGTTAGAGTTTTTAGTTAAAGTGTATTTTCCGTCAGTCGTTATAATGGGGAAAAAGTATCCTGAAACGTCTGTTGCAACGTAAGCAACTTGTGGAGCGTCCGTTTTATTTAACGTGCTTTCAGTAACGTCTACTGCTTCAAGTGCGTCTATAAAGGCAATGTGGTCGTCGCTTGCAAGTGCATAAAGTGATACACTTTGATTAAACGCATTACTCTCAGTAATAGTGCAAATATAAACGTAAGTATTATTGCAATCGCAAATAGAATCAAAGTTAAATCCTGTCATTGTCTTTTCGACTTTATAAACGTTAGCGCCGTCTTTTGCTGAGTATATTTTTAAATTTTCAAGCATAGCGTTTTCTGCGGTTGTAACGTATTCGGGGGAGTCTTGCACTTCGGAAAGTGCAAGGTTGGGCATATTTACACTTGCACAAACGTATTCTTCATTATTGTAAATAAAAAATACTTCCTTTTCAATAAAGTTAAGTGCAAAGGACTTTACGTTAGTAGAGGGAGCGCTTACTTCAATAAGATTTGGCGTTGAATTAACTATATAATAAATTTTACTGTCGTCTTGAACGAAAAGTCCACCACCTAAATCAGTTGACATTTTTTTGATATTATTTAATCCGCTTTCAACTACCATATAGATGTCTTCATAATTGTTAGATTTTTCTATCTTTATTATCTTATCATAGGTTGAAAGATAAACGTTACCGTAAACGTCGACCGTAAGATGCTCAAACTGTTGGTTTTTTAGCGCTAAAATTTGTGTAAAGTCAAAATCACCTTCACTGGCACGATAAACAGAAGAGTCCATTCCGTTGTCGGCAAGAACGTAGTAATATCCACTTTGATAAGTAACGTCGTGTATAACGTTTCCGCTAAAAAGCGTAATCGAATCTGAAACTTCTTGCCCAAACGTTAAATAGCGCAAACTACCCGAAGAAGTTCCGTGGGCATAAGATAAGAGTGCCGTGCCGTTACCCAAAGCAAAAGCATCGGGTTTAACGTTTTCAACCGTAATTTCTTCTCTATAATCGTTAAAGTTTTTACGGTCGTAAGGATTAGATTTGTTGACGTTAAATACGGTTAGGGTGTGAGTGTCAAGTACCGCCACCGTATCGTTGTATTTTTCAACGTCGATAGCGTTATTTGTAATTCTATTAAAAGCAGTTTTACCTTTTGCTACTGCAAATCCTGTGAATATAAGATTATTGTCGCTAACTGCAAACTCTTGTACGTTGTCAACGTCAGTAATCAATAAGTTTTCGCCCCTAAACGATATGCCGTTAAATGCGGTAAGATTGCCAAGGTCAAAGTTTTTGTCAACGTCAGTCATTTGTAGTGGGGTAGAAGTAGCGTTTTTTTCAATGGGGAATTGATAAATTTTTGCGTCGTTAATTCCATAAACAAAATTAATGTTAGCAATTATTCTTGTGGGCGTTTCACTTGTGATGCGTTCTCTACTGCTAAGGTCGCTTACGTTGGTTTTCCAAATACCATCGTTAGAAACGTAAAAAATTTCGTTGTTATTATTTATTGCAACGTTTGTGCCGTCTTTAATTGAAATTTTAGCATCTTTTTCAGTAAGTTCTAAAATTTCACCGTTTTCAATTTTATAAACTTGCATTGAATCTTGATATGCAGTTATTAAATAATTGTCGTTTTTATCAAAATAACTTACGCTCTTACCATTGTTGTTGTTAAGTGTAAGCCTGTTGTTATCCAAAGCAACGTAGGTAGACTCATCATTAAGCGTAACTTTATAAATATCAGAGTCGGCAGAAAAGATAATAGAGTTTTGGTCAAACCTTTTAACGTCCATTATCTTAGAAGAAGAAATGGTCTTAATACTGCCCTTATAACTTACAAGTAACGACGTGTTGTCTTGAATAATTGCAGTAACTTCATCATCGGAATACGCTTCGGTTGGATTAGAAAGAGAAGTGAACTCTAACTGGCTTGACGGAAGATACAATGACGCACTGAATTGTTCAGTAGTATCTGCGCTTGCAAAAAGCGTGCCACCAAATGCCGTAAGCGATAAAATTAATCCTACGGTAAGTAACGTGAGATAAAATAATTTTGATTTAATAATGTTAAAAACTTTCATAAATACTATTTTAGCACATAAAAAAAATTTTGTCATTATATTTAAAGATTTTATTTTAAATTAATATATAAGGTTTTCTTCTAAACTTATTCTTTATAGGTGAAAAACGAAATACTATATCAAATATGACAAATCTTGTCATAATTAGTCAATAAAATATAAATAAAAGCAAACAAATGTTCGTTTTTTAAGACAGTAAATATTGACTTTGGCAATTTTTGTAAGTTATAGTAAAGGCGCATCTACGGAACGGGTGTAGGTTTAAGTGAAAGGAGACTGATATGAACATATATTATACAAAAACTTTGCTTTACGCATATCCACACATTGAAGCGGTTATGGAACAGATTGATGATTTAGTATTGAGAAAAGCACTTTCGTCAATGAGCGATTTTTCGCCTTGTGAAGAACAGTGCGAAAAGATAATTTCTCTTACAAATCAAAAAGTTGTATTGATGGAATTAAAAGAAAAACTAAATAAGCTTATGTCAAAAATAAACGATTATGAAAACGATTGTCTTGAATACAAGTATTTCAAGCAAAAGGCTAAGGAATATTTTATAGGCTTTGACGCTGTTAGTAGGAAGTATTTTAGAAGACAGATTGCACTTATTAAGAAACTTTGTCGTTATATGGATAAGGTTGGAATAAGCGATGAGTATTTTAGAGAGAAATGCTTGCCGATTAGCTTTTTTTCCGAACTGTACATAAGGGTTTTACAAAAAGAAAAACAAAAGAAAAAGAAAGAAAAAAGTAATACCGTTGTAGAAAAATTACGACAAATTGCATAATAAATCCCGAAGTCAAAACATACTAAAAGTTTTGGCTTCGGGATTTTTATTTATTCATAATCGTTTTCGTCATAGTACCCAACGGCAATCGACTTGTTGGTTTTTTTACTGAGAGCAACAAATAGGGCAATAATACCTGCAAATATTAAACACACTACTATTATTACTTTAAGTCCAAAAAAGTCTTCTGGGAGTGTGGACGGTGAACTTTCTTGTTGTTCGGGCGGAGTGTCAGGAATAAGAAAGGTAAGCTCGTTAGGGTGATTTTCAATAATGAAAGGAACTATCGCTTCTTCTTTAACGTAACCAAGTTTATCGTTATAACTAACGCAGTAAACGTTACCGCTTGACATAGGGTAGCACCCGTAGTATATAAGTTCACGGTCGGGAAAAATGTATTGTATAGAGTCAGTTAAATTGTGGTCTGCATACAATAGGGCAGTTTGCGCTGTGGTAATTTTTAACGTTAAATAGGGGTTTTTTACTTCTAAACCGTCGTCAAACAAATATGTTTTTGGAACGAACCCGTCAAGTCCTGCATTATCGTAACCGTACACTTCAACGTGATAAAAATCCTGTTCTTCACCTAAAACTTTAACGTAATAAGTATATGGTAAATAAAATAACGGCGAATAGTCAAGCACGTTTTTATAAAACGGAGTATCTTCTGTGATAACCCTTAAATATGCACTTTTAGCATAAGCGTTAGTCGGCACGCTTATTATAAAAGACATCGAACTAAAAATAATTATAATAAATATTGAAATAATCTTTTTCATAACCCACCTTTATAAATAGTGAGTTTGATTATACAGCAAAAATTAGGTCAATACAGGGCAAAAAATATCATAAAACAAAAAATATTATCGAAAATAAAATCGATAACATAATGTTATAAAAAATAATTTTGATGGGTTCAAGTCCCATTTGTAGTTTTAAAACAAAAAAACAACAAACACTAAAAATAGTATTTGTTGTTTTTGGTGTGAAGGATGGGACTTGAAGCGACTAAAAGCAAAAAAATAGAATTAAAAATCCGCAGTCCAGAA
>JAGASB010000093.1 GCA_017621955.1 Clostridia bacterium
CCCTGCGTTTAAGCGTTTGCTTAAACGCAGGGCGTTCAAAATTACTACCACTATAACCGTCGTCTATGT
This sequence comes from Clostridia bacterium, assembly GCA_017621955.1. Next base: position 70 of record JAGASB010000093.1, read on the forward strand.
AAAAACGGATATTCCTAAACTTGTTTTCTTTCGCATACTCCGAAAGCAATAACTTTTGGTTTTTGATACTGTTGCTATCACCCTCAAGTTCGTCATCTGAACTTAAACGACAATAAAGGGCTGTGTATTGTTGTTCTAAATGTTTTATTTTTCTATTCGATTGCAAATTCATTGTTTTTTACCTCCCGAATTGCAACCTTCAAGCGATTCTGTTGTTATAGATAAATCGTCAGTCAAACTTTCCGCCTGACTTTCAATCAATCTCTTGGTTATATCAAACGCCGAAGTCTTGGCGTTTGGGTTTTGACGAGAAATAATGTAATAGGTTGTTTTCCCGATTTTTACTTCACGGGTTCTTACGCAATTCCAATTCTCGTCACGTTCGTAAAAGATTCTTCCATTTACGATTTGTTCTTGGTTTCTAATTTTCTTTTCTATATTATTTTCCTCCTTGTGAAAGGTCGGGGCTTTCATATTTTATTTTCCCGACAATTACAAGAAGAAAGAAGGGTTATTTTTTATTCTCGGACTCAAAGAAGTCATCGTAGCTGTCCATAATCTTGGCAAGCCCTAAATCACTTTCAGCGGCTTCATCCATTAACGCTTTATATCCTGCTTCGATTAGTTGAACTTTGGTAAAACCGTATTGAGTTAAAAACTCGTTTATCTCTTCGGCTTTACTTCTCGGCATACTCGTTCCAAAGAACATACTTTTTGCCTTTCTTTCTTCTTTGTGCTTGTCCTCGTATCTCTTATCTTTTACGTATCTTTTACTTTCCATAATAATTCTCCTTAATCCTGTGAAGTGATAGCAGTAACAAGTATTCCAACACAGCTCATAATAAAATGACCTACAATTAATACTCCCGCAAGAGCAAATCTCATAGTCACGCCTAATACCTTCATAAATTTCGCCATAACTTCACATCTCCTTACTTAAAATATATTGTCGTATTGATACGACTTGTTGTATTTATTATACTCAATGAGAAAGGCTTTGTCAATAGCTTTTGATAGGTAAAAGTAGAAAATTTTAGACAGCACGTAGTAATTACCGATATTTTAATCGGCTTTACTGTTATTATTAAATTTTTTCTTATATTCAGTTTTAGTGGCGTTGTGGATTACACGTTCTCTTTCAATTTCCGCTTCTATTTGTTGTAAGCGGGGAATTTGAGCCGTTACACTTGGTTTACATAAGTCTTCTACCGCAGAAAAGAATATGCTAACGGAGTTTGCGCCGTCTAATATGTTTCTACATAAATTAGGTGCATTGCTTGCTATGTATTTACCAACTTGGGCGTATCTAACGTCTTTTGACTGTTCTGCCTTAATCTTCTTGTTTTCTTTGACCATATCAAGTGTATCTTGCATAGAACGGTCAAGGCGCTCGGTTAAGTCTTTATTTTCCACCGTTAACGCTATAACTTGTTCTTGCAGTTTTCCACGCTTTTTTGGTATCTCTCCGTTTTTGGCTTCTTCTAAAGCATCGGCATACACCTGATTCTCACGTCGAATTTCTTCGGCTTCTTCTATAATCTTCTTCGCTTTGTATTCGGCGGTAGATAGGTGCTTTGCTTGGCTTCCTTCTTTGCCACGTTGCAATCCGTACTTCCTCCCAACGGCTTCGTAGAAGTCCGTTTGTAATTGTTGTAGTTTAGGTTTATCAAACAAATCCTTGCTACATAATCTTCCGTCGGGAGTGATAGGTATAAGATTTAAGTGCATATGCGGAGTCGTTTCATCTAAATGAACCACTGCCGACATTATGTTTTCTTGTCCATATTTTTCTTCGAAGAATTTAGCGCAGTCTGAAAAGAAATTATACTGTAGCATTTTAGGTAAGCCGTCGAAAAAGGCTTTGTCCGAACCTACTACAAAAGAGTTCATTACAACAGCATCTTTGCGTGGACGTAAGCCCAATTCGTTTAACCGTTTATTGATAAACTCGGTGTAAGTAAGAGTGCTAAAGCTCATATGATAATTGTCTTTCGTTTTTTCGCTATCTATTTGCGGATTGTCCGCTTCAAAGGTTTCGTCACGTTCGTTTTCTTCTTCAACAGGCGAAACTTCTTGTTTATGGTATTTCTCCATATGGCATACTAAATATGATATTTTCGTTTTCCTCCTTGTTATTTTTTAGTCATTATTTAGCCTCGCAGAGCCCACACTTTGCAAGGCAAAGTATAGTGGGCTACACTTTACTGATTTTCTTAAAGTTTTGCTTGCCGTTTGCTTGCGCTCACGGCGGGTGATAATGATGATAATTTTTCATTTTGGTTTCCTCCTAAATTTAATAAAGCCCTACAATAGGTAGCCGTCGAGAACGGCAAAAACTTAACCTTTTGATAAAAATTTCTCCCTTAAAAAGGGCGCAAAAAAGTCGCTGATAAAACTACCACCGACCTAAAGGGACAAAAAATCCGCACGAATCAAAACACGCTTAAAACGTTTCTACTCCGCACGGATTACTTATCCGAATATGAAGTTGTAAGAATGTAGTACCTAAAAATTTGTACCACAAAATAGACCTATCGCCAAACCACGTTTTTTGAACGTTGGCGTGCCTACTTGAAACGTTGGTCAGTCATCTCAAGCCTTTCACTAATATATAGAGAAAGGACGGCATATTGTCGTAAAAATTTGCACGACAATAAAACCCTAAGTAAGCCGTTTTGTTTCCCTTTACAAAAAACGACTTCGGGCAAACGTAAGAAATTATCCTACAAGCGTGCGACTGCACACTTACAAAGCCTGCCGATGCTTGCAAGCTTAAACAAGGGGAATAACCCC
>JAGASB010000009.1 GCA_017621955.1 Clostridia bacterium
AAGAAGCTGTTAAGAACATTATAGCGGAGTTTGATAAAGCAGACTATAATATGTCGGTTTCATTAGTAAATGCGGTAGACTTCGGTGTGCCACAAGATAGAAAAAGAGTTTTTTATATTGGTATAAGAAAAGATTTAAAAAAGACTTTTAATTTGGTTGCACCCGAAGTTAAGAAACTAGTATTAAAAGACGCAATATGGGACTTAAAGGATTCGGCAATACCCGCCTTAAAGTTTAATAAAACAAACGGCACAAATTGCAAAGTTTTGAATCATGAATATATGACAGGCGGTTTTTCTACTATTTATATGTCAAGAAACCGCGTGCGTTCGTGGGACGAGCCTTCTTTTACGATTCAGGCAGGCGGTAGACACGCTCCGATTCATCCGCAAGCACCTAAAATGGTATTTATTGAACAAAACAAGCGAGAATTTGTTAAAGGGAAAGAAGATTTATATAGGCGTTTAAGCATTAGAGAGTGCGCTAGAATACAAACATTCCCCGACGACTTTGAATTTGTTTATACGAACTTGGCTGATGCATATAAAATGATAGGTAATGCTGTGCCTGTGCAACTGGCATATACAATAGCAGAAGAAATTAAAAAATTTATAATACACGATTTTATGATAGACAATATAGCAAAATGAGAAAAAACAACACAAATCATTATTCTTACAAATACTTTTACAAAGAATATAAACTATTACATATTATCCTTGTAGCAGTACTTTTGGTAACATTAGTCGTTGTTATTGTTTGCTTTTCACAGTGTTTTACAAACTTTCAAATTTTATGTGAATTTAGTGGGTGGGCAAGTTTAATTGCTGGAATTATGACTTATTTAGGTTCATCATTTTTGGGCTTATTAGTATTTTATAATTCTTGGCAACGGCAAAAAATGGAAGACGCAAACAATAAAATTATTGTAAATGTAGATAATAAATGCTCTATAGATTATAGTGGGAATTTTGTTCCATATAAATTAGATCAACTTCCTGTTAAATTCGGATGCTGGGGTGCGATTAGCACTAATAAATTTGACGGCAATAAAACCTGTGATTACATAGAATTTATTATTACTAATTATAATGAAGTACCTATGTTTACAAAATTAATTGGAGTCTATTATTTAAACAAAAAAGAGTTAGAACAAATAAGTTACGTTGATTTTAAAGCAATAAAAAAAGACGAACAGCCATTGGGTTTTAGAGAAGAAAACAGATATTTTATAGGTGTAAATCGCAAAGTATATGATGGTAATTTTAAAAGACTAGTATATGTGTTTAGGTTTTATAATTTAAAACATGACGAGCAGTATTGTTTGTATTTATTGAACATGTCACAGCAATCAATGAATCCCTTGCCGATTTATATTTCAAAAGATGAGTATTATAAATCAATGAAAGAAAAGAATAATCCTTTTGGCTCATATGAAGATTTTATGAAACTAATTGATATTAAAGATTTATCAAATAAGGGTAAAAGAAAAGCAGTAAAAAGCAGATAGTTTTATGCAACCTTTTGACCCACACACTATACCTAAAAACGAGATTTAGTCCCACACATACAAAAAGAAAGCATCCATAAAAATGGGTGCTTTTCTTTTTGCTTGCCTACGGCAAGTCCCCAAGACAGCGCTAGAAACTGACGAACAACTTGTTTCACAAGTTGTAGTCGTCGACGCTCATCCGTTCACTGCGTTCACTACTGAGTCCTTGTCCGTTAGGGTGGGAAAGTCAAAGTCGGACGAGTCTGTCAGGGGTAATCATCTTCCATTCATAAATATGTTACTGAAATAAATGTTGAGATATTTTTTCTATCCCGCCTCATCAATTATTTTAGAACTAAAATAATTGAGTTTTGATTATCAAGTAGTTAGTGGTATAGATGCTATAAAGTGTGTGGTTGTTTAATTTAACTCAAATTAAAAAAAGTAAATTTTTGTTTAAAAAATGGGATTGAAATATCATAATAAACAATATATAATATAAATACTAAAATAAATTTTGTAAAAGGAGACTTTTATGAGAAAATTTAAAGGATTAACAGTATTTCTTTTATGTGCAGTTATGATATTTTCTAACTTTGCATGTGTATCTAATGATAATACGGATACGCACCAACATAAAGTTATTAAACGTTCTGGTGTAGAGGCAACGTGTATTG
>JAGASB010000094.1 GCA_017621955.1 Clostridia bacterium
TATTTTTCATGTACGCCAAAACGTCCTGATGCTACCTGAACGATGGTGTTTTCGCCGTAAACGTAGAAGTCTTCGTGCAGACCGCCTTCACCCGTATTGTAGCATATTCCTAATTTTTGAGCCGCAAGGGCAAGGCTTTTGTGCGCGTTGTAACTAATAGAACCATAGCTCATGGCGGAAAACATGACGGGTATGGAAAGCTCAATTTGAGGGGAAAGATTATTTTTTATGTTGCCGTCGGCGTCGCGTTCGATTTTAGAAGGTTTTTTCCCGAGAAATACTTTTGTTTCCATCGGTTCACGCAGTGGATCGATAGAGGGATTCGTGACTTGCGATGCGTTGATTAAAATCTTATCCCAATAAACGGGAAAGGGATTTGGGTTTCCCATCGACGAGAGAAGAACGCCGCCGCTGTTTGCTTGTTTATATATTTCTTTGATTGTAGCGTCCGACCAGTTTGCATTTTCTCTTAAACGGCAATCGTTTTTTACAATTTTTAACGCTTTTGTAGGACAGAGAGATACGCAACGTTGACAGTTAACGCATTTGGATTCGTCTGCAAGCATTATTTTGTTATCTTCGTCATAGGAATGCACTTCATTGGAGCATTGTCGCTCACAAACTCTGCAACCGATACAACGGTTTTGATTTCTTATAACTTCAAATTCGGGATTTATATATACAACACTCATTAGAATTTACCTTCCTTTACTTTTACAATGACGGGTTCGCCCCCTGCCGGAGCATAAATATGCATTGCGTTGGGTTCCATTTTTCTTATTGCGGCTTCTTCGCTTGCAATAAATACTTTGTCTTCATATTCGCCAACGACCATAGAACGGAGTTTCAATCGGTCATTAAGAGCCATAAGTCCACCGTTGAAACCCAAAACAATGGAAAAAGGCCCTGTTACAAGTAGGCTGGAAAATACCGTTCTTAAATAAGTTAGCTTTTCCTTCTCTTTCTCAGGTTTTGTTTTTATAGTGTCCCAGAACGGCGCGGCAATTACGGATGCAGTTTCTTCAAGAGTCAATCCTTGGCGACGGATAAGATAATCTGCTATATACGTAATTACTTCTGTGTCTGTTTGCAACGTACATTTATAACCGAACATTTCTATAAACCTGCGGTTAGCGTCATACGAGGAAATTTCTCCGTTGTGGACAATCGAATAATCAAGTAATGCAAAAGGATGCGCACCTCCCCACCAACCGGGTGTATTCGTAGGATATCTGCCGTGCGCAGTCCAAGAATATGCCTCATATTCTTCAAGACGGTAAAATCTTCCAACGTCTTCGGGGAAACCGACAGCTTTGAATACTCCCATGTTTTTACCGCAAGAGAAAACGTAGGCACCTTTGATTTCCGTATTGATTCTTGTAACGATGCGCATGACGTATTCTTTTTCGTCTAATTGCATAGAAGCAAGAACAGAAGCGAGTGGGGAGACGAAATATCTCCATATAAGCGGTTCGTCCGTGATCTCGGGAATTTTCCGTGTGGGAATATTTTCCGCGCGGACTACTTCAAAACTGTCTTTGAGAAATCTTTCACATTCTTCACGGCAACATTGATTATTATAGAATAAATGCAGTGCATACTGTTCCTTATATTCAGGATAAATGCCGTATGCGGCAAAACCACCGCCGAGACCGTTGCTACGATCATGCATGGGTTTCATGCTTTCTATAATTTTCTCACCGGTCATTTTATTTCCTTCCTTGGAAATAACAGCGGCGATAGCGCAACCTGAGGGGATTCTGATTTGACCTTCTTTTTGCATAATAATACCTCTAAACGGAAAAATAAATAGAAAAAGGCGTTCACCGAAGGACTAACCTTCAATGAACGCCTTTGCTCATCTTTACACAACATTTTACTCAAATGAAAAAGATTTGTCAACTATAACAAATAAAAAAATGAAAAATTTTTTTGAAAAATGATAAAAAAATTGTTGACAAATCAGTTTTGAAAGAATATAATTATGGCGTAAAAAGGAAAGGCAATGGCGTCTTTGAGAAAATTTTCTCATAGGCGTTTTTCTTTTTTATCATTATAAAAAAACAAAAAGATATTACTTTGTAAGACAAAGGCAATGGCGTCTTTTAAGAAATTCTTGAAAGCGCCATTGTCTTAATTTTTTTTAAAAGGAGTTAGAATTATGAACACAGTAACAGAAACTTTTGGTAGCCTAGTATTTGACGACAGAGTTATGAAGGCGAATTTGTCCGCTAAAGTATATCAATCTCTTAAAAAGACGATAGA
>JAGASB010000095.1 GCA_017621955.1 Clostridia bacterium
ACCCGTAACGTTTTCGTTAGAATCGAAAATAGTAGAAATACTCTTGTTTACGAAGATAATCTTCTTTTGTTCGTCAATAGCGACGATACCTTGCGATACATTTTCAAGTACCGTGTTGAGTTTATTATGTTCTTCTTGAACCCTTTGGATATGGATAGCGGTATTTGCGTTAAGTTCGTTAATTTGATTAAGAACGGAATAGAGTTCAGGCTCGCCCGAATCCGTTTTGATAGGCTTATAGTTACCTGCATTTAAACTACGCAAACTGTCGCCAACTTCGGTGATTTTGCTTGATATTTTATTAGATAATACGTTTGAAATGACAATAGAAACAATCAAACAAACAACCAAAACCACAATCAAAATAGGAAGTGCAACGCCTAAATATCCGTTGATTTGACTGCTTTTTACTGCTAAACGCAGTATAATTTCCGTGCCGTTAGCAAGTTCCGTTTTCAAAGCGTAATAGGTCATATTGCAACCGAACGTTTCGGAATATCTTTCTACCGTTTCAGGCTTTCCGTTTAATGCGTTTTTAACTTCTTCACGGTCAATATGGTTTTCAAGCGGGGATTTCGTGTCGCTCTCAAAAAGCACGTTTCCGTCTAAATCCATAATGGTTACACGGAAAGCATCGTCGTTTGAATATTTTGCAAACCCCGAAAAATCTTCTTCTGTTTGGACGAGTGAGCAAGCAAGTTCCGTTTCTTCTGCAAGCCTTTCTTTCATCATCGCTTTTGCATTTACGTTTACGGCAACGATACCGAAAATGAACATTACAAGCACGGAAATAAAGGTAAGCGAAAGAATTTGTAATAAAGTTTTCTTTTTCATTTACTTATTTTCAAACCTATATCCGATACCACGAACGGTAACGATACAGTCTGTTCCTCCTGCTTGTTTAATTTTTTCTCTTAACGCCGCTATGTGCATATCGAGCGTTCTCGTTTCGCCCATAAAATCGTCGCCCCAAACTTCACGGAATAATTCTTCACGCTCTACCGTTACGCCTGCTTTACCGATAAGAATCTTCAAAAGTTTGAATTCTTTAATAGTAAGACCTAAATCCTTATCGTTATAAAACGCCTTATACACGTTGTTATCAATCGAAAATCCGCCCGAATTCGTTATGTAAAGTTTCGCGCGACGCAAATTTGTTTTTACGCGCGCCAAAAGTTCAAGCACCGAAAAGGGCTTTGCCATATAATCGTCCGCGCCTTTATTCAAGCCTTTTACAAAACTGATTTCGTCGGACTTTGCACTTACGCAAATGACGGGGATTTTCTCATCAACTTCACGAATTTTCGTTAAAATCGTAAAACCGTCCATAATCGGTAGCATAATATCAAGAATTACAAGGTCGGGCTTTTTAACGTTAAACACGTCAAAAAAATCTTTACCGTTTTCAAAGATTTTCGTTTCGTAACTTTCTTCAAAAGCGCCTTCGTAAACCTCTTGCATTCCTTCGTCGTCTTCTACGATATAAATAAGTTCTTTCATTATACTTTTACGTGTACTCCCGTTTCGTTATATTTCGTCCATTCGCAAACGTTTACAGCGTGGTCGCCTATACGTTCCAAATACTTTGCAACCATCATAAGTTCGATAGCTTGGTCGCCGTTGTTTCCGTCTTTTTTAATGAGTTCAATCAAGTCGTTTTTTACGGCTAAAAACATTTCGTCCATTTCGTCGTCAAGTTTTATTACTTCGTCCGCTAAACTTTCATTGTTATTTATAAACGAATTTACGCTTTCTCTAACCATTTTTACGGCAAGATTACCCATAGCGGTAATGTGCGTAAGTTTTTTAATATATTTTTCGCCCGGCATAGTGCAAACCAAATCGCCTATATCGCTTGCTTGGTCGCCAAAGCGTTCGATATCCGTTATCATTTTAAGAGCAGTAGAAACCTCTCTAAAATCCTTTGCAACGGGTTGTTGCTTCAAAAGTATTCGCATACAGCGTTTTTCGATATCCATTTCATATTCGTCAACACGCTTATCCATTTGACCGATACTTTTCCCAAGTTCTCTATCGCGGTTAACGAGCGCGGTAATTGCATTTTCTATCATTTGCTCGGTTAAGCGGCACATTTCCACAAGTTCCGTCTTCAAAGCGGCAAGTTCTTCTTCAAATATTTTTCTAATTGACATTGTCTTTACTCCTTAATTATAGCGTTTTTTCACAAAAAAATCAATACTATGACGGGTATCAACCGAATCTGCCCGTAATATAACGTTCAGTGCGTTCGTCTTTTGGTGACGTAAATATATCGTCGGTGTTGCCAAACTCCACGAGTTCGCCAAGCAAGAAGAACGCCGTTTTATCTGCAATACGGGTTGCTTGTTGCATATTGTGGGTAACGATAACAATGGTAATTTCCTTTTTCAATTCTTCCATAAGCTCTTCAATTTTACCCGTAGAAATGGGGTCAAGCGCCGAAGTTGGCTCGTCCATAAGTAGTATTTTAGGATTTGCGGCAAGAGAACGAGCAATGCAAAGTCGTTGTTGTTGACCGCCCGAAAGTCCTAACGCCGATTTGTTTAATCTATCTTTTAATTCGTCCCACATAGCCGCTTGTTTTAAGGATTTTTCCACGATTTCGTCTAAATCCGCGTGTTTTGTAATGCCGAACGTTCTCGGTCCATACGCGATATTATCATAAACACTCATCGGGAACGGGTTGGGCTTTTGGAATACCATACCAACGTTTTTGCGAAGTTCGTTTACGTCGATTTTACCGTAAATATCCGTTGCGCCCACGTAAAATTCGCCTTCTATTTTGCAACCGTCCACCAAATCGTTCATACGGTTAAAGCATTTCAAAAAAGTCGATTTACCACAACCCGACGGACCGATGAACGCCGTTACCTGCTTTTCAGGAATTTCTACGCTGATATTTTTAAGGGCTTGAAAATCGCCGTACCAAAGGTTGGCATTTTTCACGGAAATATTTTGCCCGTATTCGTTTATTTCTTTTATCTTCTTCATTATTTATCTCCTTGTAATTTCTTGTTGAGTTTCCCTGCGATAAGTTCCGCTAAAAGGTTTAACCCAAGCACGAGTATAATCAAAACGAGTGCCGTAGCATATGCTTCGTTTACGTACCAACCTTCGCCCGAAAGTCGATAGAGTGCAACCGCAAGCGTAGCGTTACTGTCTAAATAACCCGTAGGCGTTGCAGATATTACCGAACCCATTGTGTAAATAAACGGTGCGGATTCCGCAATTACTCTACCCATACTCAAAATGATTGCACTCATTATTCCGGGAAGAGCTGACGGCAACACGATTTTGAATATCGTCCTCATTTTTCCTGCGCCAAGAGCAAGACTTCCTTCTCGCAAACCGTCTTGTACCGATTTCAAACTTTCTTCCGTAGAACGTACGATTGTGGGAAGTAGCATTATACTTATCGTTAGCGTACCCGCCAAAATGGAGCTTGTGCCGCCAATCAATGCAACGAACGTTATCATACCGAAAAGCCCATAAACGATAGACGGAACGCCGTTCAGTAGGTCGATTGCTCCACGAATTATTTTGATAAAGAAGTTGTTTTTCTTTGCGTATTCATTTAAGAATATTGCCGTGCAAAGCCCAATAGGAACGGATATGAGCAAACTGAGTCCAACCGTCATAAGCGTTGTAATAATGGAAGGTAAAATCGTTATTTGTTCGCTATCAAATTCATATTTACCAAAGAGTAAGTGCGGATTAGTAAATAAATGTGGCGCGCCTTTTACAAATATAAATCCAATTACAAGTAAAAGTATTGTTCCTGCAAAAACTCCTGCGCTAATTGCCGCACCCGCACCGATATTCGCCGTTTTGATTTTGTACTTAAAT
>JAGASB010000096.1 GCA_017621955.1 Clostridia bacterium
AAAATTTTTATCATTATATTATAAATTCAAAAAAAAATCAAGCAAAATACATTGGGTAAAAAGTTTTTGGTTTTTTTTTGTAAATGGCTTATTTATAGTTGACTATATTTTCAAAATATAATATAATTACTGAGTAAATTAGCAAGTGAGGTGTGTTATGAAAGAAGCTATACATCCCGATTATCATGAAGTAACGGTTGTTTGTGCTTGTGGTGAATCTTTTAAAACCGGTTCTACCAAAAAGGGCGATGTAATCAAAGTTGATATTTGTAGCAAGTGTCATCCTTTCTTTACGGGCAAACAGAAGTTGGTTGATACCGGTGGCCGTGTTGATAAATTCAACAAGAGATATGGCAAAGCAGCAAAATAATATGTTATGTTGCGCGGCTTTAAGAGTATCTTTGTATTCTTAAAGCCGTTTTTTTATAATTTTATGTCGCATAATAAGCTTAAAAACAAACAAAAAAACGTTTCAATCGGCGGTCAAGCCGTTATTGAAGGCGTAATGATGCGTGGTAGTTCGTCTATGGCAACTGCCGTACGCGATGCCGATGGGGTAATTAGGTTAGAAACAAAAAGGTTGACTCCTCAAAAAGAGCGCAACCGTTTTTTGCGGTTGCCGTTAATTCGTGGTGTCGTGTCTTTTTTTAGTTCACTTGTCGGTGGTTCAAAAACGCTTATGCGTTCAGCGGAAGTTTTTGGCGAAGGGGAGCCGTCTAAGTTTGAAAAATGGGTGGCGACTAAACTTAAAATAAACGTAATGAGTGTAGTTACTACTTTTTCGCTTATTTTAGGTCTAGCCCTCGCAATCTTTTTGTTTATGTGGTTGCCACAATTTATTCGTACAACTATCGAAGGTTGGTGTGGGGCAGATTTCAAGTTTGACATTTGGGCTAGAAACTTTATTGAAGGCGGCTTAAAATTATTAATATTTATATTGTATATATTTTTATCATCGCTGCTCAAAGATATTCGCCGTACGTTTATGTATCACGGTGCGGAGCATAAAACGATTTCTTGTTTTGAAAGTGGAAAAGAATTGACCGTTGAAAATGCAAGAAAGTGCACGAGAGTGCACGACCGTTGCGGTACTACTTTTATGGTATTTGTAATGGTTATAAGTATTTTGCTTTTTGCTTTGGTTGAGGCGCTAATAGGTGACGTTGATAGGACGTATAGAGTATTACTTAAAATTGCATTACTTCCGATTGTTGCAGGATTGTCTTATGAGTTATTAAAACTTTTGGCTAAAACTAAATCGGTTTTTGTGCTTCCATTAAAAGTTCCAGGACTTTTGTTGCAAAAAATTACTACAAGAGAACCCGACGACCAAATGCTTGAAGTAGCAATTACTGCGTTTAACAAGGTTATGGAAATGGACGCAGACATAACCATTGAAGAGCAACAATTTGTTTTGCCTAAAAAACTGACGGTAGTTTTACAAGAAACCAAAGAAAGACTTGCAAAATACGGCATAATAGAGCAAAGCGAAGCCGAGTGGATAGTTTCAATTTCGTTAAACATTGAAAGAAGTGCATTAAGCAGTGATAAAATTGTAAGTCCAAAAGACCAGGATAAAATTAACAAGATAGTTGCCGAACGTATAAGCGGAAGGCCGCTTTGGTACTGCATTGGCGATACTGATTTTTACGGCTATACGATAAAAGTCGACGAAAGAGTTCTTATCCCAAGACCAGAGACTGAATTGTTAGTAGAAAATGCACTTAAACACGTTAATAGCGGTTCTACCGTGCTTGATTTGTGTACAGGCAGTGGCGCTATTGCAATCGCTGTGCAAAAGGAAAGGGACGCAACAGTTACGGCTGTGGACGTTAGTAGCGATGCACTTTACGTTGCAAAGACCAATGCTGAGCTTAATGGTGCAAACATAGAGTTTATTGAAAGCGATATGTTTAAGAATCTTTTGGACAGAAAATTTGACGTGATTATATCTAATCCGCCGTATATTAAAACCCAAGATATTTTGTCTCTTCAATCAGAAGTTAAAGATTTTGAACCGACCATTGCGCTTGACGGTGGAGTGGATGGCTATAAGTTTTATAAAGAAATTGCTGAAAATGCTATTATGCACTTGAACGACCACGGAGTGCTAATATTAGAGTGTGGGATAGGTCAAGCAGAATGTATTAAGTCAATGTTAAACGCATTTAGTAGTGTTGAAGTAATTAAAGATTATGAAAATATAGATAGGATTGTTAAGGCGGTACGTTAATGTTTAAAAAACTAGATAAATTACTAGAAAGGTTTAATAAACTGAATGAGTTGGTAAGTGATAGTGAAGTTATTTCTAGAATTGATGAATGGAAAGCGTATACAAAAGAACTTGCCGATATTACTGAAACGGTAGAAAAGTACAGTGAATATAAAAAAGTTTTAAAAGAGCAAAGTGACGTTAAGGAAATGCTTCCGCTTGAAACTGATGCGGAAATGAAAGCCTTGATGCAAGAAGAACTTGAAACTTGCAAAGATAAACTTGTTAAAATTTCCGAAGAACTTCGCATTTTATTGCTACCCAAAGACCCAAATGACGATAAAAACGTTATTATGGAAATTCGTGGTGGCGCAGGTGGGGACGAAGCCAACCTTTTTGCTTATGAACTTTATAAACTTTATATTAAATTCGCAGAAAAAAATCGTTGGAAAACCGAAGATATTGAAATAAGCACAACTGAACTTGGTGGTCTTAAAGAAGCGATATTTTCAATTTCGGGTAAAGGCGTTTACAGTAAACTAAAATTTGAAAGTGGTGTTCATAGAGTTCAACGTGTGCCTGAAACGGAATCGCAAGGTAGGGTTCACACGTCTACGGCAACAGTAGCCGTTCTTCCAGAAGTAGAAGACGTTGAAGTCAATATTGATGAAAAAGATTTAAGAATAGATACGTTGCGTTCGTCTGGTGCAGGTGGACAGCACGTTAATAAAACCGAATCTTGTATAAGGCTAACTCACATACCTACGGGTATCGTTGTTTTGTGTCAGGACGAAAGGTCGCAGACAAAAAACCGTGAAAAAGCTATGCGTGTATTAAAGAGTAGATTATACGATTTTTATCAATCGCAATATGATAAAGAATATTCGGAAAATAGAAGAAGTCAAGTTGGGACGGGTGACCGTTCGGAAAGAATTAGAACGTATAACTTTCCACAAGGTCGTGTAACTGACCATAGAATAGGGCTTACGCTTCACTCAATAGATAACTTTATGTTAGGTGATATTGATGAAATGGTCGAAGCGCTAGCTATTCACGATAGAGAATTGAAGTTAAGTGCGGGAATGGATGAAGAATAATAAGGAGTACGAAAAATGTGTGTTTCAAAAAAAGTAGGTGAAATTGCTCCGTCTTTGACGTTGGAAATTACGGCAAAGGCAAAAAAGATGAAAGCGGAAGGCGTTTCGATTATTGGTTTCGGTGCAGGAGAGCCTGATTTTAATACACCTGACTATATAATTGATTCTGCAAAAAAGGCGCTTGACATCGGCTTTACTAAATATACCCCAGCAGCAGGTATGGTT
>JAGASB010000097.1 GCA_017621955.1 Clostridia bacterium
AAAAAGCGTTTCTTCTGGCTTTTTCGATACTGAGAACTCTGATTCAAAATCGTCTTCAATAATATAATGGTTATTCGTTTCAGCCCAAGTAAGATACTCGTGCTTTTTTGATGCAGAGGCGGAAACACCGCTTGGGAAACTACGGTATGGCGAAACGTGCAAAATGTCAGCGTCGCAATCCCATAACTCCGAGCTTATAATTCCGTCTGTGCCAAGTTTTAATTTCTCATAATCAATTTCTAAACTGGAATATACACGTTCTATCTGTTTATAGGACGGAGTTTCAATAGCGATTTTCTTATGGCGACCCAATAGCGTCGTGATAAGCCCGTAAAGATATTCCGAACCAGCACCGATAACGATTTGTTCAGGAACGGCGTGAATACCACGGCTTCGAGCAAGATATAAACTGATGTTCTTACGCAACTCGTAGCAACCTAAATTGTCCGACCGCTCTAATATGTTTTCGTCTAAATCACTGAGAACCTTGCGCATGGATTTTGCAAGAGAAGAAAAGGGGAAGGATAAATCGTCTAATCCGTTTATTGTGGCTAAATTGTTTTTATGTAAATGCTCGGTTGTGGAATAAGAGGCAAACCCGACGTTTGGTTTGAAGATTACAAAATAGCCGCTCCGTTCTTTAGATTCGATATAACCTTCTTGGATGAGCAGGTCATAAGCGTGTTCTACCGTTATAATGCTTAAATTCGTTTCCGAACAGGTTACTCGTTTGGAGGGTAGTTTCGTCTTATACGGATAAACGCCTTGCACGATATCGTCTCTAAAAAATTGATATAACTGTATGTAGGCAGGAACGCCACTGTTTACGTCTATTGTGTAATTCATCTGGTATTATAAAATACTCCTTATTTGACTATTTTCATATATCCAAATTTATTGTATAATAATTCTAATAAAAAGTCAATGAGAAAAATCCCTATGTGGAAAAATAATAGTTAAGGAATGAGAGGAAAGCAATTATGAAAAACGTAACGACGAAAAAACTTGTAATGACGGCGCTAATGATGGCGCTGACGATGGTAGCGACGATGTTTATTAGAATTCCGCTTCCGTTAGGCTACGTGAACTTAGGCGACGTGTTCGTTTTATTGTCCGTCTTTGTTTTGGGTCCTGTTTACGGAACGATCGCAGCTGGAGTTGGTTCAGGGCTGGCGGATTTGTTTGGATACATTACATACGCGCCGGGAACGCTTATCATCAAGTCGGCGATGGCATTTGTTGCTTGGCTGATTTACAAGCTTTTATCAAAAGCAACTGGTAAGGAAATGCTTGGGGAAATCGTTGGTGGTATCGTAGGAGCGCTGGTTATGGCGACGGGGTATTTCTTCTATGAAATCATGTTCTTTACAACGGCAGGCGTTGCGATTGTAAACGCGCCTTGGAACCTTTTGCAAGGCGGTGTCGGCGTGGCATTATCCGTAATTATTATCAGAGTGTTAAAGGCTACGAAGGCGTTAGAAAAATTGAATTTAGATAAATAAATACTGAAGATTCATAGAAAAATCCCGATTGTTTAATAATAACAGTCGGGATTTCTATTTGTAAGTTTGTATAATGTTTTCGGCAATTTCTACGTGCTTGAAAACGTAACCGTTGGTGCAATCAAGGAAAACTAAATAAAAAGAGCCTGCGACGCACAATGTACGCACAGACCCTTTGATAACAAAGATTCGCGGCAGGCTACGAATAAAACGTAGCTTGCCGCCCTTTTGGTAAACACCCCACAGGAGAACGCTATGGACGATAATAAGCAAAAGAAACCGCTTGACGAGCGAATAGAAGATACGCTGGATGAGGCACTCTATCGAGCGCAGAACGCCATCTACGGCGAGAAAAACGGCTCTGAGGACGTGCCCTACACAATGGAAGATGCGAGTGGCTTTCGTAAGGTCAATAAATTCGCAACTAGGCGTAATATAGTCTTAAAGCTTATTAAAAAACCTTGGGCCATACTAGTCTTTATTGGCATACTCTTAGCAGTAGGGTTTCTCGTTGGATTGATTACGTAACCTAATGAAAAAGAGTCTATACGACGTCAATTATGGGACAATCCGCATTGAAGTTAAATGCTCTGCTTATTTGCAAGCATGGGAGCAAAAACAATTATCGACTATCGCTTTCAGTATTGCACCAGCGCAGGCTTGGACGCCGCAGGATGGATATGACGGAAAACCATTAAGACATTCTGAATTTTATATTTTTTGCTTATTGAATAAAGAATGGCGAGATTTTCTTTTTGCGAATGGATGGAAATGGAGTCCTTTTCGAAAGAGTTGGGTAAAAAAGCATACCCAAAATAGTTATGCATTACTGCTTATCCCATAGGGATTTTTTGAAATATTAAAATTTTATAGAAAATTGCACTTTCAAGCGTTCAATAAAAAGAACTTGGATATATAATCCGAGTTCTTTTTATTGTATTAACGTTATAAGTTGATTTCGGGTATTCCGTCAAAACCCTTTTGTAAATCTTTTTCGGTAGGAATGTAGTCGCTCATTTGCCCGTCGTGGAAGTTCTCGTAAGCAACCATATCAAAATATCCCGTTCCCGTTAAACCGAAAAGAATTGTTTTTTCTTCGCCCGTTTCTTTGCATTTAATAGCTTCGTCAATAGCAACTTTAATTGCGTGTGAAGATTCGGGCGCAGGTAAAATGCCTTCAACTCTTGCGAAGTACTCGGCTGCCTTAAATACTTCAGTTTGTTCAACGGCTCTCGCTTCCATTAAACCTTGATGATAGAGTTCCGATAGCGTAGTCGTCATGCCGTGATAACGAAGCCCACCTGCATGATTTGCCGAAGGAATAAAACTGCTGCCCAAAGTATACATTTTCGCAAGCGGACAAACTTTTCCCGTATCGCAAAAATCGTAAGCGTATTTACCACGAGTAAGTGAAGGGCAAGAAGCAGGTTCTACTGCAATGATTTGATAATTTTCTTTGCCTTGCAGTTTTTCCGCCATAAACGGAGCAATTAAACCGCCCAGGTTAGAGCCACCGCCCGCGCACCCGATAATCATATCAGGCTTTACGCCGTATTTATCAAGAGCTGTTTTCGTTTCAAGTCCTATTATGGATTGATGCAATAATACTTGGTTTAATACGCTACCTAAAACGTAACGGTAACCGTTGGAAGACACAGCTACTTCTACGGCTTCGCTGATTGCACAACCGAGCGAGCCAGTTGTCCCCGGAAATTCTTCTAAAATCTTTTTGCCTATGCTTGTCGTCGTGGACGGGGAAGGGGTAACGTTCGCGCCGTAAGTTCTCATAACTTCTCTGCGGAAAGGCTTTTGCTCGTAAGAACATTTTACCATATACACTTTGCAGTCAAGACCAAAGTAAGAGCAAGCCATAGAAAGCGCCGTACCCCATTGACCTGCGCCCGTTTCGGTGGTTACGCCTTTAAGACCTTGTTTTTTAGCGTAATATGCTTGCGCTATTGCCGAGTTAAGTTTATGTGAGCCCGAAGTATTATTACCTTCAAATTTGTAATAGATTTTAGCAGGCGTGCCGAGCGCTTTTTCTAAGCAGTAAGCGCGAACGAGCGGGGCAGGGCGATACATTTTATAAAACTCCCTTATTTCTTTAGGGATTTCAATATAAGGGGTAGTTTCGTCAAGTTCTTGGCGTACGAGTTCAGAACAAAAAACAGTAGAAAGTTCTTCTTCCGTCATAGGTTTTTTTGTTGCAGGATTAAGCAAAGGAGCGGGTTTTTTATCCATAAAAGCCCTAAGATTTAACCATTTTTTAGGAAGTTCTTTTTCACTTAAATAAATTTTATACGGTATTTGATTTTTCATAATTTTTATTCTCCTTGATTATTTTATAGATTGGAATTTAAAGAAATTTGCATAATTTTCTGCGGGAAGATCCCGCCACCTAAATATTACTTTTTGATTCATAACAAAACTCCTTTATAAATAAAAATCCCGAAGAACAGAAAAATCTGATCTTCGGGACGATAATCAATATTACCGTGGTGCCACCCAAATTGACTTATCCTATCAAAGAAAAGCCCGCTTATATCACGTACCATCATACGCTCTGCATTTTTACGGGTGCAGTACCCGTCGATTGCTACTTGCGAAAGATCGCTTTCGTTCGCCCTTAGGAGTCCATTCGGTCTTATTCTTAACGCTGCAATCACACCATCTGCAACTCTCTGAAGATAAGTTTATAAAACTTACTTACTCTCCGTCAACGGTTTAATATTTATTTTTTAACCTATTATACTGCTATGTTTATTGCCTGTCAAGCGTTTGAAAATACTTTTTTAAATTTTTTTAGAAAGAATTTATTTATGGGATTTAACTTAAATGGAATAATTATCGGGTCTATCTATTAAATCGGCAAGGGTAACGCCGACGAGATAATCGGTTATCGCCTTATTTAAGCCTTGCCAAACAGGTAGCGTTTTACAAACATTTTTCTTGACGCACGGTTCTCCTCCGTCTTTCAAACAGGCGACGGGGGCAAGGCTTCCTTCGGTTAAGCTAAGAATATCTTTCATTGTATATTCTTCGGGAGCTTTCGTTAATTTATAGCCACCGCCTTTCCCTCGAAGTCCGATTAAAAGATTTCCGCGTGTTAAAATCACGAGAATACTTTCCAAATACTTTTCGGAAATGCCTTGCCGCATGGCAATTTCATCTAAACGAATATAGTTTCCATTGCCGTTTTCTGCTATATCGATCATCACGCGAAGCGCGTATCTTCCTCTTGTTGATATCATTTTCCACCTCCGTTTTTTTCTATTATATCAAAAATTTTTGGAAAAATCAAGCAAAAT
>JAGASB010000098.1 GCA_017621955.1 Clostridia bacterium
GGTCAATATCGTCAATTACTGCAAGTTGTATCAGTTGAGATGCTTGCGAACCTAAACCAATTCCAACAGGAACACCGTTCTTTGCAAAAGTGTCTATAATCCTATAAAACTCTTTTAACGCCCATTCGTCGAAGATTCTTTCGGCGATAGCGTTTTTAGCAACGTCGTGACGTGTGCTACCAAAGTAATTTTTAAGGTCGCATTTTAGAACACCACCAGTTAAGCCGTATTTCCTATAATGCTTTTGTAAGTGACATTTAAGCCTTCGCCTTGCAAAATCTGTTCCTTTGTTTTCTAAACAAGCGCAGTTGTCGTAAATAAAACCTTTCGATACTTGCTTCGTTGCGTAATTATCACAAAGAGAACGCTGAAAAACTCTATCTGGTATTTTTGTGGACTGAATATGCCTTTCTTTTGGCTCATATATAACAAATTCTGGGTAAGGCTGTATTTGATATGTTCCGTCGTCTAACCGCTGTTTTAACTTGTAAATGTTAGTAAGTGAGTTATTAAGATAGCCAGCAACGCTGTCTTTCCAAAGAACGTTCCTTTTGCTTTTAAGCAGTGCATTATACAAGTTTCTAAAATCGCAAACGTTTTCTCTAACGTCCATAAAAAAATTATTTGGTCGGTGTGTATAGCAATAATTAACGAGTAAATTGCATCACCGTTCTTGTTTTCGCCCTATGGGACAGTATAATAGTTCCTTGCGTAATTTCTTTTTAGGAAACTACTCAATCGGGGACAACGCCATTGTTGTTGTTCGCATTGTTGTTGTTCAACTCACCCGAAGTATTGACATTGCGCACGTTGTTGGCGTTGGACGAATTCGGAGATTAAATAACTATTACCCTAATTTTGCGGTTTTGTATTCGGAATTTCTCCAATTCCTTAACAATTCTTGGACTTCTACTACAAGCCCAACCCAGTAATTCATTACTCTGCCGGGGATATTACATTCCACCATTGCTTTTTCCATATCTTGAAGCAATGCGCTTATTTCAGATATGGCTTCTGCTTGATATTTTCTCCGTAGTTCATAGTCACATTGACATTTCACAAAGACTTTGTTCGCTCGGTTGGCGTAATTGTTTACCGATAGCACGCTGTTATAAATCCTTTTAGCAAGAACAGGCTTTACATTGTTTTGAACGACCTTTTTCCCTTTCGTTTGATAACTTTGAACTGGGAAATAGGTTTCGTTCTCTACAATAGTTTTTGTGTAAGCGCATAATTGTCTTAATTTGGTAAAAACCTCCAACTGACCTGCTTTTCTTTTGCTTACTACTACCGACATTTTTCTCCTTTTTAGCCCCTATCGGGGCTGATTTTTTAAGTTTCGTCTTTTACAACTTGCTTTCCACATATACAGCAAGCGGGGACAACGCCATAGTGGCTGTGCGCAAGGTTGTCGCTCAACTCACCCGAAGTATTGACATAGCGCACGCTGCCGGCGTTGGACGAATCCGGAGACCTTAACCACCAATATCTTGCCGTGCCAGTTAAATATTTGATACGGTCAGCATTTCCCTTGCCTTTCCAGTATTCTAATTGAACGCCTTCTGCAACACCGTTTTCGTTATTGCCAAAAACATTAGTGATAGATTGCAAGAAAATCTTGTCATAAGTCACGTCAAACTTAACGCCGTCGTCACCGATATCGCATAAAGGTAATGCTGTTATAACTTCAACTTCACCGAGCGCATCAATAAATTTCTTGTCAAGACCGTGTAAGAAACCAGCAAGTTTAGCACCGCCCGGAACTCTGTCAAATACAGTTGCAGGCTTCCACCAGTTGCTGACGGTTGTCGTGTCAGAAGACGGAACTGCTGGCGCATCAGAATTAAGCCATTGTCTATAAACGCTGTCACGCCACCTATTACAACCGTGACCATTTCTTTGAGTGAAGTTGTGTTTGCCGTCAAAGGTATGGTATTGCTTTTCTCTTGCGGTAAACGTTCCTAAATCTGTGCAAGCACTGCCGTCCCATTCAGCAAATGAAACTTGTTCGACTTCTGTTCTTGAAGGTCTTGCGCCATAGGTAATAATTTTACCAGTGAGAAGTGTTGCAACCGTATATCCTTTATCGGTATAAGTTCCAGCCGTAGTGCATCTAAAACCACCGTCAGCAGGAATCGGCTTCGTAAGTGTAAACATAAACGTTCCGTCCATACCAGTTGAATTATCGTAAGCACCGTGATTAAGCGCAAATTTATATTTACCAGCAGGAAGTTCCACGTCAGTATAATACATAAGTTGCGACGGGCTAAAAGGTATAGTTCCATAAGTATAAACGTTATGTAAACCAAGAACGATACAGTTTTGAAGCCTTGTGTCTTTCGGTGTGTATTTGTTAAAATCAAGAACGTCAAACGCAAGACATTCCGTTGTTTCCGTTATAACAATATGGTCGCCAGACTGTGGCGTTCCGTCAACTGTTATACCATAATCGCCAAGTGATATGCTTTCACCGTTTACCCAGTGCCATACAGCGCCGTCAAAAGTTGCTTCGTAAATACCACTTTCAGCAGTCCCCATTTTTGCAAGGAATTTATCTTCGTCCACAGAAGCCGATTTAATACCTTGACTATCGCCTACACCAGCAATAAGTGTTTTTTCTTTTTCCACTTCAATCTGGTCGCCCACTTCAAGAAACTTTTGAACTTCGCCTAATCTTACAAGCAAGTTAAGGTCGTCAAAACTATCTATCGCAAGGCTTCCAGAATTACTGGCGCTTGCAAGAATTGCGGTTCGTAGTTTCTCCATTTCGTTAGAAAATGTTTCGTCTGATAATACTTTGTATGCCATTTTTTAATCTCCTTTTATTCTTTGCCATAAACAAATCCGTCTTCACCGATATAAAAAGGTAAAGCATCAATGTTTTTCTGCAAATTTTTTATTGCTAAATCTCTCGCTGTTGCTTCGTTAGATATTTTCGTATCAACGTTTCTAACAGCGTTTTCACGGGCCGTCACTTCGCTTTCAATTAGTGACTGCATTTTTCTGTCGGCTTCTTGCCTTTCAGATTTTTCTTTTTGTAAATCAGAAGATGTCGCAAGCCCTTGGATAATTGATTCAAGTGGAACTGTTAGAGTGTTTCCGTTTCTCAAAGTAAAAACCAAAGTCTTTGTGTCTTCTTTGAAAGACAAGTTTACGACTGAACTTTCTATCGGTAAGTTTATTACGTGCTGACTTAAAGTTTTTCCGTTTTTCGCTTTTAATGTAAAAGTGTAAGAATAATCGTTGCTATTCTCTGATATCACAAGCGAATCTGCAAGATTGCTTCCCACGTTGTTTGATATAATAGAAAGCAATTCAATTATCTCGTTGGATTTTAATGAAAATACTTCGTCCGTTAAAAGCCTTAACATTATTCATTACCCCCTACTTTATTTACATAGACATAGCCGTTTTCGTCAGCACTTAAATAAATTGCTGTTCTTTCATTTATAGTTTCCTTTACGTCGGATATTTTTCCGTCAAGCACAGCACCTTGTTTTGCCGATAGTGGCTTTGTCGTTTCTTCGCTTAAAAGATTGTTTATTACGTCAGAGTATTTAACCCTTAATTCATCAGCACTCATTCGCAAACTTCGTTCAGTAGCAATTTGGCTGTTCAAGTTCCTACCCATATTTGCGCTTAACGGCTTTGTTTGTTCGCTACTATAAAGATTGTCAATAACGTCTGACACGTTTACTTTGTTATTTTTAATATCAGTAAA
>JAGASB010000010.1 GCA_017621955.1 Clostridia bacterium
GAAAGAAATGCTATTAAAGATTGAAAAATTTGAAGAGTTGGCAAAAAGAAAAGGTTATCGTAACGGATACGAGCTGTCCCGTGAAGTTGGGTGTGGGAAACTTACCTACAATCTATTAAAGCAGGGACACCGTATCGGTTATGACGTGGTTGCCGAGATATACAATCGTTTTGGCGAAAAAGAAACCCTTGCAGTAATTGACTTCGAGGAGGAAACGCTTAATGGATTTACAAGTAAATTCGTCAAAGTCGGCAGCCGATTATATTAAAGAAGAAAGCAAATATTCACTCAAAAAGCGAAAGTTGCAACAATGGATTTATCTTAATCAATTAACGCAACCGTATGTAGCAAGACGGTTGGGCTTAGACCCGATAGAGTTCAAAGCAATGATAAAAGATAACGTGCCGTTCAACCGAGAGCAAATTACAAGGCTCGTTCACTTAATGGGTGCAAAGGATGCTTTCAGAGTTATATATTTCCCAACAAGCGAACAGCGTAGCGAAGTATATAAGAGTGTATTTGGAAACTACAAGGAGAGAAAAAATGAGTGAAACAATGAGATTATCAGAGCGTAATGCGCTGATACAAGCAATGTTATCAGATGCAGAACGTCTCAAAGACTTCTATCGTTTTACTGCTCAAAATCCCCACTTTGATTTGCACGATGCCTGTCAAATTATTGTAGTAAGACCTAACGCTTCCGTATGCTTTTCCTATGAAGAATGGAACGCAATGGGGCGCAGGATTACGAAAGGCAGAAAGGGTATACCGTATGCAGATAGGGACGGTGTAAAACATTTTGCTTTTGATGCCAACGACACGCACGGCGAAGATAGATATATGCGACTTATCTATCCGATGAAAAGACTTCTAATTGGGTTGGACAAACTCAATGGCACGGAGTGGACGGAAGATAAACTTACCGATTATCGCAAAATTCAAGTAGGGATTGCTCAATATCTACAAGAAAACAACTACTTTACCGATGATGAAGAGCGAAACAGCTTAATTTGTGAGGGCGTTGCTTATTCCCTTTATTGCAAGACGGGGTTTCCCAAGAACAATGGGATAAAACTGCACGGTTTACCGTATGGCTTAAAGGAAAATGCAGATTTATTCAGAGATATTTACGTTCTAACCGACGTTATAAAGGAAGAAATCGAAGAAGCATATAGCCTTAGCAAAGAAGAAGTAGAAGTTATCCACGATATTGACGAAGAAACTTTATCGGACGAACCTGTTGTTAAAGAAGAGCCTATCAAGGAAACCCCTAAACCTATTAAAGAGAACGTAAAAACCTTAGGTTCTCGTATCTATCAGAAGTATTTGGATGCACAAGAACAATACCCTGATTCAATCGTAGTAGAAAGAGTAGGCGATTTTTATGAAGTCTTTGGCGAAAGCGCAAAAGTAGTAGCCGAGAAGTTAGATTTAACACTAACGGGGCGAGACGTAGGCTTATCCGAAAGAGTATTG
Organism: Clostridia bacterium; assembly: GCA_017621955.1. Next base: position 1,477 of record JAGASB010000010.1, read on the forward strand.
ATGGTTGGTTTTCCGTTCCACGTATCAGAACAATATATCGACAGTATTAGGGAAGAACATTCCGTTGTCGTTATCGAAGATAATGAGTTGATATGGAAACCGTCTATTAAAGAACTTTTTGATGGAGAAGTAAAGAGCGATGAAGATTTAGAAGATGAACAAGACGAAAACGAAAAAGCGGCAGAGTGGCAGAGCCGTGAGTATGTAAGAGATGATGAACCTGACGAAGAAGAGGACGACGAAGAAGAATATGAAGATATTGACCTTGACGAGTTAGAGGAAATCGTAGATGAAGAGCCACAAGAAAAACC
>JAGASB010000099.1 GCA_017621955.1 Clostridia bacterium
ACCCGGCCAATAATAATCCAAGCCTATTTCACCGATAGCAACGCATTTTGGGTGTGAAGTTAGTTTTGCAATTCTCTCAAACTCAGTATCGTCAAGCCCGTTTATATCGCTTGGGTGACAGCCCGTACCAAAGTAAACGGAAGGATATTTTTCAGCAAGTTCTTTTCCCTTTTCACTTGTAAGCGCACAGCACGCCATATTTAATGCAATACTTACTCCGTCACTAATATATTCGTTTACTACGGTATCGGTATCTTTTAGCTTCTCATCGTGAAGATGGCAGTGTGTATCAATATACATTAAAAAATCATACTCCCGTCAGCAATATCCTTTTCTGGTGTAAGATAAGCAAGATTTCCGTTTTCGTCTTCGGCGCAAACTATCATACCTTCACTTACTATTCCACAAAGTTTTGCAGGTTTTAAGTTGGTTATCATTGCAAGTTTTTTGCCGATTAGTTGTTCAGGGGTATAAGCAAGTGCTATTCCGCTAACTACCGTTCTTGTTTCTTCGCTAAGTTTGACCGTTAGCTTTAACAGTTTTTTGCTCTTTTCTACCTTTTCACAAGCAGTAACCAACGCTATCTTCAATTCTACTTTACCAAAATCTTCAATATCTATCGGTTCTTTCGCACTGTGGTCGTGAAGTTTAACTTCGGGTTTTTTCTCTTCTTTTTGCGGTTTAGACCTTTCTTCAATCATTGCATTCACCTTTTCCATAACCTTTACACCGTCAAGCCTTGCAAATAATATTTCGGGGGTTTCGGTAACCTTAACGTCTTTTATTAAACCAAACTTATCAAGTTCAGCACATTCTCTTAGTTGAACTGAAAGCATTTCACTAACTTTTTTGCAAGTATCGGGAAGATAAGACGACAATAACGAAGTTCCGATTACAATACTTTCCACAAGGTTATACAAAACAGTTTTAAGTCTATCCGATTTTGTTTCGTCCTTTGCAAGAGCCCAAGGCATAGTTTCGTCGATGTATTTATTTGCCCTACGGAAGATTGCAAATATTTCAAACAATGCGTCTGCAATCCTAAACTCATCCATTTTAGCAGTAACTTTTTTAACTGCACCAAGCACTACTTCTTTAAGTTCGTTATCAACGGGTTCAATTACGCCAGCGTCTTCAACAATACCGCCAAAATACTTGTTCGACATCGCTATTGTACGGCTGACAAGATTACCGTAAACGTTTGCAAGGTCGCTATTTATAGTATCGATTATTGCTTCCCAAGAAATAAGTCCGTCATTATCTTGTGGCATTGCCGTTAAAACGTAATAACGAACGGCATCTTTACCAAAGAATTCAATCAAATCGTCAGCGTACATAACGTTGCCCTTTGACTTACTCATTTTACCGCCGTCTTGTAAAAGCCAACCGTGTCCGTAAACCTTTTTAGGTAGTGGAATATCAAGCGCCATCAAGAATATGGGCCAATATATAGTATGGAATCTAATTATATCCTTACCGATAACGTGAACGTCGGCAGGCCAATTCTTAACGTATCCGTCAAGGTGGTTACCGTCCGCATCATATCCAACACCCGTGATATAGTTTGTGAGTGCATCAAGCCAAACGTAAACAACGTGTTTGGGGTCAAAATCTACCGGAATACCCCACTTAAAAGTACTTCTTGAAACGCAAAGGTCTTGAAGCCCTGGCTTTAAGAAGTTATTGACCATTTCATTTTTACGAGAAACGGGGGTTATAAATTCGGGGTGTTCTTCATAATACTGCATCAACCTATCAGCATATTTACTCATCTTAAAGAAATACGCTTCTTCTTGCGATTTTTTAACAGGTCTACCGCAGTCAGGACACTTTCCGTCGACAAGCTGACTTTCCGTCCAAAATGATTCACAAGGCGTGCAGTACCAACCTTCGTATGCACCTTTATATATATCGCCTTTTTCATAGAGCTTTTTAAATATCTTTTGCACTTGCTTTTCGTGATATTCGTCAGTAGTTCTTATAAACTTGTCGTAAGATACGCCAACCATATCCCAAATACGCTTAATTTCATCAGCAACACCGTCAACGAATGCCTTGGGCGAAACGTTTGCCGCCGCAGCTTTTTCTTCTATCTTTTGACCGTGTTCGTCAGTTCCCGTTTGAAAAAACACGTCATAGCCTTGAAAGCGTTTAAAACGTGCCATACTGTCCGCAAGTATTGCTTCGTAGGTGTTCCCTATATGCGGTTTGCCCGAAGTATATGCAATTGCCGTAGTTATATAATATTTCTCTTTCATTACTTTTCTCCTAAAAACTTAATTTCGGTATTATCATCGCAAGTACTGCTATTTTCAACAACCATTACTGTTGCGTCTTCACTTACCGTAATGTGATGCCAAGCGCCCTTTGGAAAGTTATACACTATGCATTTTTCCATAGGAATACTTTCATCTTCGGTATAAAGCACTGCTTGACCATCAAGAAGTATAAACGCTTCGTCGGTTAGCAAATGACGTTCTAATCTATCAAACTTAGAAAACCTATCGCTATATCTTAAAAAGCCTATCTTCCAACCTTCAAACTGATGTGCTACCTTAAAGTCAATTCCATTAAACGTAAATTTCTCTACCATAACGAACACCTAAATTAGTTTTATTACCTTTATATTTTACCACATTTTTCTTTCATATTCAACAAATATTCGTCATAAAGTTTTACTATGAATATAATTTTTGGACTTGTTCTCACTTTATCAACTATTTTTTTAATTTTTTCCAATCCCGACGCTCTTTTATCGTCTATGCTTGCAGGTGGTGAAAAGGCACTTTCGCTATCGCTTAAAATGGTCGTTATATACGCCGTATGGCTAGGTGTTTTTGAACTTTTAGAAAAGTCTGGACTTGCAAATAAATTTGCTAAACTATTAAAACCAATTAATCGAATTCTATTCGGAACTTTACCGGATAAAGCAAACGACTTTATTTCTCTAAATATTTCAGCAAACGTTTTGGGGATGAGCGGTGCCACTACACCTATGGGAATACGCTCAATTCAAGAACTTGAAAAACACCCAAATACTGAATACGCTATTACAATGTTCTTCGTGATAAACGCAACAAGCGTTCAACTTATCCCCTCATCAGTTATGGCACTTAGAACTTCGCTTGGCTCTATTTCACCTGCGGATATAATTATCCCCACCATACTTGCCACGCTTTTATCTTCAATAGTGGGAATTTTGTTAGTTAAAATCTTTGTAAAAAAGCGAGTTTAATATGTCAAGATATTTTATCCCGATTCTATTTTTGGTAATATTCGTTATTGCACTTATAAAAAAGGTCAAGCCCTATGAAGCGTTTACACAAGGTGCTAAATCTGCCGTACCTTTTGCCGTAAGCGTATTTCCATACCTTGTAAGCATTTTCGTTTTGACAGAACTTTTTGAAGCGAGTGGACTTTCAAACATAGTATCAAATTTAGTTTCCCCTGTATTTAGCATATTTGGTATACCGCAAGAGTTGACCAAACTTGTTTTAATAAAACCTTTTTCTGGGAACGGTTCATTAGCCATACTCACTGAGATTTTTAATCAGTACGGTGTTGATAGTTATCTTGCACGTTGTGCGTGCGTCATCTACGGAAGTAGCGAAACTGTTTTTTACGTTGCCGCCGTTTATTTTGCAGGTGCAAAAACAAAAAAACTTGCTACTCCAATAATAATTTCTCTAATCGCTTCGTTTTTTTCTTGTGTTTTCGCTTGTTTCATTTGTCATATTTTATAAAAAATAGACAAGTTTAGTAACAGAATAGTAAAAAGTGAAGAAGTAATATTGAAGAAGTAAAAATCGACAAGTTTTCCTAAACTTGTCGATGTTTGGTGGGGATAACAGGACTTGAACCTGCACGAAGTTGCCCCACTAGAATCTGAATCTAGCGCGTCTGCCAATTCCGCCATATCCCCGTTTGCGTGAAATTTTCACGCTATATTATATTCAAATTAAATTTCAAAATCAACAGCAACGCTTGTTTTTGTAACTGCGTGCATATGCTTTTTTACAACGTCAACGTGGTAAGGGTCTTTTTGATAATCAGCAAGCGTTTGCATATCTTCAAGAACCACTGACAAAATAACGTCATAAGAGCGTGCCGAGTGTAAACAGTCAACGCCAACTTCAATACCTTTAAGCATAGGCACGTTGCCTTGCATTGAAAGAAGAACTTCTTTTGCTTTTTCAGGACTTTCGCCATCGTTAAGTTTAAAACATACTACGTGTTTAATCATTATTTTTCTCCTATTATTTAAGTGGTACTACTGCCGAAGCATTTAAAGTTAAATGTGCAAAGTTTCGTTTTTTGTACTGCAAATAGCCTTCTGCACCTATCATTGCACCGTTATCCGTACAGTAGCGTTTTTCTGGTAAAACAAGTTTTATATCTTTTCCTTTCACAGCATCGGTCAAAGCTGTACGCAAGTATCCGTTTGCACCGACACCACCCGATACCGCTATCGTTTTATAGCCACACTTATCAGCGGCTTTTAACGCTTTTTCTATTAGCACGTCTATTGCAGAATGCTGAAAACTTGACGCAACATCAGCCTTGTTAATTTCCACGCCCTTTTCTTGCTGATTATGAACGTAGTTTATTACCGCAGTTTTAAGTCCGCTATATGAAAAATCGAACTCTCCACCGTCATAATTTTTAAGCATTTTAGGTAATTGAATTACGTTTTGTCCGTCTTTTGCCAGCCTTTCAACGTTTGGTCCGCCAGGATAACTTAGTCCCAACACTCTTGCAACCTTATCAAACGCTTCGCCAACTGCATCGTCGATAGTACTTCCTAAAACGTTAAGGTTGTAGTAATCGTCAACAGCTATAATGGCGGTATGTCCACCGCTAGCAAGTATAGTTATAAACGGTGGTTCAAGCGTTTTATCTGCTAGATAAGATGCGGCAATATGCCCCCTTATGTGACTTACGGGAACAAGCGGTTTACCCGTTGCAAACGCAAGCGATTTTGCAAACGAAACGCCCACAAGCAGTGCACCTAATAGCCCTGCCCCTTCGGTTACCGCAAAAGCGTCTATATCGTCAAGCGTAAGGTTTGCGTTTTTTAAAGCGTTTTGAGTTGCCGTCAATATTGCCGTAGTGTGTGACCTTGAAGCAATTTCAGGAACTACACCGCCAAATTTTGCGTGTTCGGTTGCAGAACTGATTATTTCGTCCGCTAATATTTCTCTGCCGTTTTTTATTATTGCAACAGCCGTTTCGTCGCAAGACGTTTCAATACCCATAATTATAGGGTTTTCTTTTAGCGACAATTCTTTTATTCTTTCAAAGTAACTCATTGTGATTTTTTAAGATAATCGTTTATAAAACCCTGAATATTTCCGTTCATAACCGAATCAATATCCGTGATTTCAAAACCTGTTCTATGGTCTTTAACAAGCGTGTAAGGACAAAAAACGTAACTGCGAATTTGACTGCCCCATTCAATTTTTTTAATCTCTCCCTTAATGTCTTGGTCAAGTTCCATTCTTTCGGCTTCACGCTTTTCAATAAGCTTGCTTATAAGCATCTTCATAGCCATTTCACGATTTTGTGTTTGGCTTCTTTCGTTTTGACACGCAACGACGATACCTGTCGGCAAGTGGGTTATTCTTATTGCTGACTCAGTCTTATTGACGTGCTGTCCTCCCGCACCGCTTGAACGGTATGTGTCTACTTTTAATTCATCGGGGCTGATTTTTATTTCTTCGTCATCTTCAATTTCAGGCATTACTTCAAGCGAAGCAAAAGAGGTGTGTCTTCTTTTATTAGCGTCAAAAGGCGATATTCTCACAAGTCTATGAACGCCTTTTTCGGCTTTTAGATAGCCGTATGCACAGTCGCCTTCAATCTTAAAGGATACTGATTTGATGCCCGCTTCGTCCCCAGCAAGCCTATCAAGTTCGGTCAAGGTATAACCGTTCTTTTCAGCGTAATACATATACATACGATAAAGCATTTCCGTCCAATCGCACGCTTCGGTACCACCAGCACCTGCATGCAACGTTAAGAGAGCGTTAAGTTTATCGTATTTACCACGAAGAAGTGCGGCAAGGCGCATTTCTTCAACCGTTTTTTCGACGTTTTTAAGTTCTTCATCTACTTCAATCAAAATACTTTCGTCGTTTTCTTCTTCGGCAAGTTCAATTATATCTGCCGAATCGTTAATGGTCTTTTCCGCCTTGTCAAATGCAGAAACCTTGTTTGTTAGCGAGGCAATTTCTTTTGATATTTGTTGAGATTTTGCTAGGTCGGTATATATTTCAGGTTTTTCAGAAAGCGCTGTCTTTTCAGACAATTCTTGTCTTAAACTATCTATGTCAAAGAGAGTGTCCCGTCTCCGCAAGGATACCTTTCAATTCTTTTATTTTGAGTCTATACTCTTCGGTTTTTAACATAAAAAACTCCTACCGTGTTTGATTTTTAATGACAATTACTTGTTTCCGCAACAGTTTTTATATTTCTTTCCACTACCACAAGGACACGGGTCGTTTCTGCCGATTTCTTGCTTTGCTTTTTTGGGCATTACAGGACCTTGCGGTTGGTTGGTTTGCATATCTTTTGGTGCGTCTTCTCTTTTTGTTGGAATCTTTTGTAATTCGGCTTTTAAGAGTAAAGTTATGGTATCATCCTGAATTGATGCAGTAAGGTCTTCAAACATTTCATAACCTTCCTTTTTGTACTCAATTACAGGGTCAACTTGACCGTACTGTCTTAAACTTATACCTTTGCGAAGTTGGTCCATAGAGTCAATATGGTCAATCCACTTAGTGTCGATATTGCGGAGCAATACCATTCTTTCGATTTCAGTAAAGTCAATGCCTTCTTCTTTATACCTATCTATCTTATCTTGGTAAACGTTGATAGTTTCTTCGTTAAGTTTAGTAAGCAAATATTCATAGTCCCAATTATCCGCACGTTCTTTGGTTACAAACTCACTGCCCTTTGGCAAAAGTTTCATTTCGATAGCGCTATTTAACGCGTCTAAATCCCAAGTGTCAGGCTTATTTTCGTTATCAATAGCAGAACTTACAACGTAACGAACAAAGTCGGGAATTAACTTTAAGATATCCTCGTGAACGTTGTCGTCCTTGATAACTTTCATTCTTTCAGCATACATAACTTCACGTTGCTTATTCATAACGTCATCGTATTCTAAAACGTGTTTTCTTATGCCGAAGTTTTTGCCTTCGATGGTGCGCTGTGCGTTTTCAATACTTCTTGAAAGCATTTTTGATTGCATAGGTTCATTTTCGTCAACGTTAAAGAATTCGTAAATTCTCTGCATTCTTTCGCCACCAAAACGCTTAGCTAAATCGTCTTCAAGTGAAATAAAGAAGATTGATGAGCCTGCGTCGCCTTGACGACCGCTTCGTCCACGAAGTTGGTTATCGATACGGCGTGATTCGTGACGTTCCGTACCTAAAATATGCAAACCGCCTGCTTCAACAACTTTGATTTTTTCCGCATCAGTTTGTTCTTTAAGTTTGCCGTAAATTTCCCAATAGTGTTCTCTAACGGCTTTAACTTCTTCGGGAATATCAGCAATAAACGATGTTGCAAGTTCGATAACTTGTTCGTCAACGCCTTCTTCACGAAGTTTTCTCTTTGCCAAAAACTCAGGGTTGCCACCGAGCAAAATGTCAGTACCACGACCAGCCATGTTTGTTGCAATGGTAACTGCGCCAAACCTACCCGCCTGAGCGACTATATCTGCTTCTCTTGCGTGGTTTTTAGCGTTGAGCACGTTGTGTTTTACACCATTTTTTATCAAAAGCTTTGAAATTTCTTCTGATTTTTCAACGGTAACAGTACCAACCAAGATAGGTTGACCTTTCTTGTGGCGTTCTATTATTTCGTTTACGATAGCCCTATTTTTTCCTGCTTCTGTTTTATAAATAACGTCGGCTTGGTCAATTCTTGCAACGGGTTTATTGGTTGGGATTTCCAAAACGTCAAGTCCGTAAATCGCCCTAAATTCTTCTTCTTCGGATTTAGCAGTACCCGTCATACCCGAAAGTTTTTTGTAAAGACGGAAATAGTTTTGGAAAGTTATTGTTGCGTAAGTTTTGTTTTCATTACGAATTCTTACGCTTTCTTTTGCTTCAATTGCTTGATGCAAGCCATCCGAATAACGTCTACCTATCATAAGACGACCGGTAAACTCGTCAACTATAATAACTTCGCCGTCCGAAACAACGTAATCATTATCACGCTTAAAGATGTAGTTTGCCTTTAACGCTTGTTGGATATGGTGAGAAAGAGTGGCGTTTTCAATATCAGAAAAACTGTTAAGTCCAAAGAAACTTTCCGCTTTCTTTGCACCGCTTTCGGTAATTTGAACGCTCTTTTCCTTTATGTCGATAGTAAAGTCTTTTTCTTGAACAAGCGTTTTAACGAACTTATTAGCGGTAACGTATTTTTCGCTTGATTCCTGACCTTTACCCGATATAATAAGCGGAGTTCTTGCTTCGTCGATTAAAATCGAGTCAACTTCGTCCACGATTGCAAACGATAAGGGGCGCTGAACCATAAGTTCAAGTTTGGTTTTAAGGTTGTCCCTTAAATAGTCGAAGCCCATTTCGTTGTTAGTACCGTAAGTAATATCGCAAGCGTAAGCTTTCTTTTTATCTTCGTCTTCCATACCGGTGATTGCAACGCCCACCGTTAAACCTAAGAATTTATAAACCTTGCCCATCCACTCAGCGTCACGGGCAGCAAGATAATCGTTTACGGTTACGATATGAACGCCTTCACCTGTAAGAGCGTTTAAGTATGCAGGAAGCGTTGCAACAAGCGTTTTACCTTCACCTGTTTTCATTTCGGCAACTCTACCTTGGTGCAAACATATACCACCGATTATTTGCACTTTGTAATGTTTCATTTTAAGCACACGCCAAGCCGCTTCTCTTACAACTGCAAACGCATCGACTAAAATATCGTCAAGCGTTTCACCTGCCTTTAATCTTCCACGCAAAAAGTCCGTTTGTTCACGAAGTTCTTCGTCGGTAAACGCACAATATTTTGAATCAAGTTCAATTACCTTGTCAGCAGTTCTATCAAGTTTTTTAAGATTACGCCTTGCTTCACCGCCTAAAATATATCTAAATAATCCCATTGTTTTCTCCTTTCTATTAAAATTAATATTTATCAATTGGTGGTGTGCTCGCCACCGATATTAAGTACACTTTTAATGCACCAGCACTTTTTAGTCGCTCTGCAATCGCTTGTGCCGTTGCGCCCGTTGTCGTAACGTCGTCAACAATTACGATAGTTTTATCTTTAACTTCCTTTTTATCCGTAACACGAAAAACTTCGGATAAGTTTTTAAGTCTATCACGTCTACCAAGCGTCGCTTGACGTTTAGTTTCTTTTGTCTTTATTAAACAATCTAAAACGGGAACGTTAGTTCTTTCGCTTATTTTTCGTGCAAGAATTTCCGATTGGTTGTATCCTCTTTTCTTAAACGCTTTTTTCGACATAGGAACGTAAACGAAACAGTCTGCATTTAAATAGTTTTTAAGATACAACATAGTAAGTTCGTGCGCAAAATAGTCAAGTAAGTATTTAGCATTATTATATTTTGCACTCTTTATCAGCCTATTTATCGGCTTTTCATAAGAAAAACAGCTTCTGCACAAATCAAGTGAAGTTAAAACTTCTTTACACGTTGAACAGTATGGTTCAAAAGCAATTACCTTTCTTCCACAATGACCACATATCGCACCATCGTTATAAGGCAATTCTTTTTTGCACTGTTCACAAAAATACTGTTCGTCAAAAATCTCTTTCCCACAAAGCAAACAACGCCATTTGTAATTGAAAAAATATTTATTTAAAAAGTTTCCTATTAATGCCGTGAACCGCATAGAATTAAATATATTTTTTCAAGTCGTTTACTTTGTCAGTCTTTTCCCACGAAAAACTTGGGTCGCCAAAATGACCGTAACTTGCCGTGTTTTTATAAATAGGCTGTGTTAGTTCAAGTTTTTCAATAATAGCCGATGGACGTAGGTCAAATTCTTTAACGATAATTTCAGCAAGTTCTTGGTCGGATAATTTTCCCGTACCAAAAGTATTAACTAAAACAGAAACGGGTTTCGCAACGCCGATTGCATACGCAAACTGAACTTGACATTCGTCTGCTAGCCCTGCTTTAACAATATTTTTACAAACGTAACGTGCCATATACGTTGCCGAACGGTCAACTTTTGTTGGGTCCTTTCCACTGAACGCACCACCGCCGTGTGGACATCTTCCACCATAAGTATCAACGATAATCTTTCTACCCGTTAAGCCTGAGTCACCGTTTGGTCCACCCACTTCAAACCTTCCCGTTGGGTTAATGAAGTACTTTGTGTTTTCGTCAAGGTATTCACTAGGTATAACTGCATCAATAACAAATTTTTTCAAATCAGCACGAAGTGTTTCAGTATTTACGCTTTCATTGTGCTGAGATGATAAAACAACGGTATCAACACGCTTGGGTTTGCCGTTCTCATACTCAACCGTAACTTGACCTTTTCCGTCTGGACGGAGATAACTTAAAAGTCCGCTCTTTCTTACTTCTTCAAGTTTAGCGCACATTTTATGCGATAGCATTATAGGAAGTGGCATAAGTTCGGGCGTTTCGTGGCACGCATAACCAAACATAATACCTTGGTCGCCTGCACCGATTTTATCATAAGCGTCGCCACCGTCTTTTGCTTCCTGAGAGTTATCCACCCCAAGCGCAATATCCGGACTTTGCTTGTTGAGTTTTATCAATATCTTAACGTCGTCAGCATTAAATCCTATTCCCTTTTCGGTATAGCCGATTTCACGGATTGTTTGCCTTGCAACCTTTTCAACGTCAACAGTAGCGTTAGAAGTAATTTCACCCATTACCAACAAAAAGTCAGTAGATACACTACACTCACAAGCAA
>JAGASB010000011.1 GCA_017621955.1 Clostridia bacterium
AATTATAAGTGGAATATGGGGTGGATGAACGACGTTACGTCATATATGGCGACCGACCCGTATTTTAGGTCATACGTTCACAATAAATTGACCTTTTCAATGATGTACGCTTTTAGTGAAAATTACGTTCTGCCGATTTCTCACGACGAAGTTGTTCACGGCAAAAAGTCGCTACTTGACAAAATGCCGGGAGGTATTGAGCAAAAGTTTGCAAATCTACGCACTTTTTTGCTTTATATGTTTGCTCACCCAGGTAAAAAACTTTCCTTTATGGGTAATGAGTTCGGGCAGTTTAAAGAGTGGAACTATCAAGAAGGTTTAGAGTTTTTTATGCTAAAATTCGACCTTCATAATAAATTACACGAATTTAATAAAAAATTAAATAAAGTATATAAAAGCACACCACCGTTATATAATATTGAAGACGGGTGGGACGGCTTTGAATGGATAAGCACCGACGAAAAAGATAATAATATTGTTATATTTAGCCGTAAGGACAAAAATAAAAATTTATTGATTGCAATATTAAATTTTTCTGGTAATGATTATAAAGATTATTCTGTTGGCTGTGAAAAAGGCGACTACAAACTAATAATAAGTTCTGACGAACAAGAGTTTGGCGGTAGTGGGAAAATAAAAACAGCTTATAGAGCAAGGAAAGAAAAAGCACACTCAAAAGAATATTCTATAAAAATAGATTTACCTAAATTTTCGGGTGCGTATTTTTTAAGAAAGATTAAAAAAGTTAAGTAATGTTTTAAGGAGACATACTATATATGATGAGGAAGAAAAAATGTATGGCAATGCTTTTGGCAGGTGGACAGGGTAGTAGACTGTATGCACTGACAAATAATATCGCAAAACCTGCGGTATCGTTTGGCGGTAAATATAGAATAATCGACTTTCCACTTTCTAACTGCGTAAACTCAGGCATCGATACCGTTGGCGTACTTACGCAATATCAACCGATGATATTAAACTATTACATCGGCAACGGTCAACCGTGGGACTTAGATAGAACGTTTGGTGGCGTTCATATTTTACCGCCCTATCAAGGCAAGAATTCGTCCGATTGGTATAAGGGCACGGCAAACGCAATCTATCAAAATTTACGTTTTATAAATCAGTTTAATCCCGATTACGTCTTAGTGTTGTCGGGTGACCATATTTATAAAATGAATTATTCGATAATGCTTAATTATCATATTTTAAACAATGCTGATTGCACCATTGCAGCAATTAACGTTCCAAAGGAAGAAGCTTCAAGATTCGGCATACTTAACACGAACGAAGACGGAAGTATTTATGAGTTTGAAGAAAAGCCGAAAAATCCAAAATCAACACTTGCGTCAATGGGAATATACATATTCTCAGCAAAAAAACTTTATAAATACTTAGAAGAAGATAGTCAAAATCCCGACTCTTCAAACGACTTCGGTAAGGATATTCTTCCAAAAATGTTGTCTAGCGGCGAAAAGATGATGGCGTATGAATTTGATGGCTATTGGAAGGACGTTGGAACTATTGACTCACTTTATGAAGCAAATATGGACCTTTTGGGTGACAGTCCTAAGTTTGACGTAACCGATACGTCGTGGAAGATTCAGTCAAGGAGTCCGTTGGCACCGCCACATTTTATAGGTGAAGGCGCAAAAACTTACAACAGCATTATAATGTCAGGTTGTGAAATTTACGGCACGGTTGAAAATTCTGTTCTTTCAAGCGACGTAATTATCGAAAAGGGCGCAGTTGTTAGAAACAGTATTATTATGGGCGACGTTAGAATAGGTGAAAATTCGGTGGTTGAATATTCTATTATTGATGAAAATACCATCGTTGGCAAAAATGCTGTAATTGGTGAAAGCAAAGAAAATAAAAAGGGTATTGCCGTTCTTGGTAGAAACGTTACGATAGGCGATAACGTAATGGTTGAGGGCGGTGCAATTATTGATAAAGATATTGCAAAGGAGGGCAACTAATATGAGAGCGGTTGGTATTATTTTTTCAAATATCCACGATAATAACGTTCCCGAACTTGCAAGGATAAGAACACTTGGTTCTATTCCGTTTGGCGGAAGATATAGGCTTATAGACTTCCCGTTATCTAATATGGTTAATTCAGGTATTGATACCGTTGGTATTATTACTAAAAGCAACTATCAGTCGCTTATGGACCACGTTGGAAGCGGTAAGGATTGGGACCTAGCAAGAAAAGACGGTGGTGTTATTATTTTACCGCCTTATGGTGATACGGAAAGCAGTTCATTATATACGTCAAGACTTGAAGCACTTAAGGGCATAACCAACTTTTTGTTTAGGGCGGACGAAGAATATGTGGTTATGACAGACTGCGATACGGTGTGCAGAATAAACTTCAATGAAGTTATAGAAAACCATATTCGCAATCACGCAGATATTACGCTTGTATATAAAAGTTTGAAAAAAGGCACTTATTCTGAAAGAACGCAACGACGTTTGATATCCTTGGGAATAGAATAGTTGGCGTTAAATACAACGAAAGAATTGAAGACGGCATAAGCAACGTGTTTACAAACGTTTTCGTTATGAAAAAATCGTTGCTTCAAAATATCGTTATGGATAGCATTTCGCACGGTAAGCGTCATTTTATGTCTGACGTTATAGCTTCCAACCTAGACAGTATGAAGATTATTGGGTATGAGCATAAAGGTTTTTTTGCGGGAATTACGTCGCTTCAAGCATATTATGATAGCAGTATGAGTTTGCTTAATAAAGACGTTCGTAACGAAATTTTCGGGGATAGGAGCGTGTTTACTAAAATTCGTGACTCCGCACCTACCAAATACGGCAATAGTGCAATCGTAAAAAATTCAATGATTGCCGATGGCTGTATTATTGAAGGTGAAGTTGAAAACAGTATAATATTTAGAAACGTTAAGGTTGCCCGTGGTGCAGTTGTTAAAAACAGTATCATAATGCAAAACACCGTTCTTGGTGAAAATTCAACACTTAACTGTATAATTGCCGATAAAAACGTTGTAATTAAGGATAAAAAGGTTTTATCAGGCAGTGAAAATCACCCGTTCTATATCGGGAAAGGTATAATGATTTAAGGAGAATTTAATGGCTAAAAAAATAGATATGGCAACGGCAAATACACTACCTGTAAAGAAAACAACGACTAAAAAGACCACGGCAAAATTGCCCGAAATAAAAATAAAAGAAAAGAAGAAAATAATTTTCTTAGGTTCAGAAGCCGCTCCGTTTATAGCGACGGGTGGACTTGCTGACGTTCTTGGTTCGTTACCTAAATCACTTGCAAAGAATAAACATTTAGATATAAGCGTAGTGTTGCCTTTATATAGTAATATCAAGGATGAATTTAAATCCAAATTTAAATTTTTAACAAACTTTAACGTTTCGGTTGCTTGGCGTTGGCAGTATGCTGGCGTATTTTATTGCGAACACGAAGGCGTTAAGTTCTATTTTATAGATAACGAATATTACTTTAAGCGTGAAGGAAATATTTACGGCTTTTACGATGATGGTGAACGCTTTGCGTTCTTCTCTCGTGCCGCTCTTGACATGATTGCAAGGTTAAATATTTATCCCGACGTATTGCACTGTAATGATTGGCAAACAGCCGCTTCTATAATTTTCTTAAAAGGAATGTATTACGGGGACGAAAATTTTAGAAAAATTAAAACCGTATTTACAATTCATAACATTGAATATCAGGGCATTTTCAATATGGATACTTATGGAAGTCTTTTTGGGTTTTCAGAGTCAATTAAAAATTTTGTAGAGTTTAACGGCTGTGTAAACCTTATGAAAGGCGCTATCGAAATGACTGATATCGTATCTACCGTTAGCCCAACTTATGCACAAGAAATTAAATGTGCATTCTTTGCTCACGGGCTTGAAAATATTATTGTTAGAAACGAATCAAAACTTTGTGGAATATTGAACGGTATTGATATAGATTACTATAATCCTAAAACGGATAAATGCTTATTTAGCAATTATTCTATTGACGACTTATCGGGAAAGGAAGTTTGTAAGGCTGAACTTCAAAAGATGTTAAATCTTCCCGAAAGAAAAGACGTTCCTATAATTGCAATAATATCGAGATTAGTTTCACATAAGGGTTTAGACCTTGTGCGCCACGTTCTTGAAAATCTTTTAACTCAGGACGTTCAAGTTGTTATTTTAGGAAAGGGTGAAATAGCTTATGAAAATTATTTCACGCATATAGCAAACACTTACAGTGGAAAGTGTGTAACAATAATTGCTTATAACCAAGATTTATCACGAAAAATTTATTCAGGTGCAGATATATTCCTTATGCCTTCTAAGTCAGAACCTTGCGGACTATCGCAAATGATTGCAAGTAGATACGGCACTGTGCCTGTCGTTCGTGAAACAGGTGGTTTAAACGACAGTATTAAAGCATATACGGGGGATAGTGGTAACGGGTTTACCTTTGCCGACTACAACGCACACGATATGCTAAACGTTATAAATCAAGCAGTAAGGACTTATAAAGATAAAACGGCATGGAGTGACGTACAACGTCGTGCAATGACAACTGATTTTTCTTGGAAAGTTCAAGCGGGGAAATATGAAGAATTATACAACAAATAATTTTCAGGAGAAATAAATGAATTCTATTACGGAAAAAGAAGTAAGCGCTTTAATCAAAAGCAAGTTATCAAGGTATTTTGGCGTAACGGCAAAAGAGGCAACGAAAGAACAAGTTTATAAAGCCGTTGTAATGTGTGTTAGAGATATTCTTCTTGAAAAAAGAAGTGCATTTAACAAAAAGTACCGTGAAAAAGGTGGCAAGAGAGTATATTATCTTTGCATGGAGTTTTTGCTAGGGCAATCGCTTAAAAATAATACTTACAATCTAAGTGTTCAAGACGCTTTTAATGCTACGCTTAAAAAAGAGTTTAATTGTTCGTTAGAAGACCTTTACGAACAAGAGCCGGATGCTGGTTTAGGCAATGGTGGCTTGGGTAGGCTTGCGGCGTGCTTTATGGATGCACTTGCAAGTCAAGATTATCCTGCAATGGGTTATTCAATTAGGTACGAATATGGCTTGTTTAAACAAAAAATAGTTGACGGGTGGCAAACTGAATTACCTGATATATGGCTTCCAGGTGGTGAAGTTTGGCTCACGCAAAGGCACGATAAAACGTATAAAGTTAAGTTTGATGGTCATATTAAGGAATATTGGACTGAAAACGGCTTAAAAATTGCACACTACGACGCTAAGGAAGTAGAAGCCGTTGCATACGATATGATGATATCGGGAAAAGATAGTGAAGCAGTTTCTGTTTTAAGGCTTTGGAAAGCGCAAAATATTCGTGACTTTGATATGAAAACCTTTTCTCAAGGCGATTATATGCGCAGTATGCAAGAGGATAACGAAGCAGACCTTATCTCAAAGGTGCTCTATCCGTCAGATAACCATTTTGAAGGCAAATCTTTAAGATTAAAACAGCAATATTTACTTGTTTCTGCTGCACTACAAGACATCGTGTTGGACCACGAAAAACGTTACGGCAGTCTTGATACGCTTCCGGAAAAGGCTGCAATACACATTAACGATACGCACCCAGCATTGTGTATTCCTGAACTTATGCGTATACTTA
>JAGASB010000012.1 GCA_017621955.1 Clostridia bacterium
ATCACCTAATAACTCCTTTAATCTTCTTGCCGCTTCTTCGGTATCCTCTATACTTCCAAACGTAGAAAATCTAAAATATCCTTCTCCGCATTTACCAAATCCTTCTCCCGGAGTGCCTACAACTTGAATTTCGTTTAAAAGCAAATCGAAGAATTCCCAACTACCCATGTTATTAGGACATTTCATCCATACGTAAGGAGCATTTTTACCTCCGGTATACCAAATACCAAGTTCGTCAAGTACCGACATTATACATTTCGCATTACGCTTGTATACGTTAATATTTTCACGAATTTGCTTTTGTCCTTCATCACTAAAGACTGCCACCCCACCTTTTTGAATAATATAAGAAACACCATTTGTTTTTGTCGTCCTGTTTCTTATCCACATAGCATTTAAACTCATTCCGTCTCTTTCAAGTGTTTTGGGTATTACAGTATATCCAAGTCTTGTACCAGTAAATCCTGCGGTTTTTGAGAGTGAACTAATTTCAATAGCGCATGTTTTTGCCCCTTCCACCTCAAAAATACTATGCGGAATATTCTCTTCAACAAACGCTTCATATGCGGCATCAAAAAGTATGATTGCACCAATCGAATTAGCGTAATCCACCCATTCTTTCAATCCGACATAATCAAACGTTGCGCCAGTTGGGTTATTGGGTGAACATATGTAAATCAAATCGGGATACATATCCTCTTCTTGCGGAATTTCAGCAGGTAAAGGTAAAAAGCCGTTCTCTTGCCCTGCCGCAAGACGAATAATACGGTTCCCCCCAATTATATTTGCATCAACGTATGCGGGATATGCAGGTTCTAAAATCATAACAGTCTTATCCCGACCAAACAAATCGAGAATATCTCCGAGTTCATCGCTTGCACCGCTTGAAACGAAAACCTCATCGGAAACTAGCTCTACGCCCCGCTCATTATAATATTTGGCAATCGTTTCTCGCAAAAACGGTGCTCCGCATTCGGGCATATATCCGTGAAAATTTTCCTTCGTTGCCTGATCGTCAACCGCTTCATGCAAGGCTTTTATTACTGCGGGCGCAAGAGGTAAAGAAACGTCTCCTATACCGAGTCTCAATAATTTTTTATCAGGATGCTCCGCTAAATACTTCTTTGTCTTTTGTGCAATACCGAAAAACAAATAACTGTCCTTTAAGTTGTTGTAATTTTTATTTGGAATCATTCTATCGTATCTCCTTCATAAACAAATTCAGCAGGACCGTTCATTATAACCGAACCGTCTTCATTCACTTTAATTTTTAAGTCTCCGCCGTCAAGTTTTACGGTCACAAATTCATTCATTTTCACGTATCCTTTTTTAACAGCGGCTGAAACCGAGGCACATGCACCGGTTTCGCAAGCCATCGTTACGCCGCTACCGCGTTCCCAAACACGCATACGCAAAGTGTTTTTGTTAAGCACCTGTACAAATTCAACGTTTACGCCTTCGGGGAAATTTTTATTGTGCTCAATGATCGGTCCTATAACGGTTATAGGCTCTTTTTCCGCATTGTCAACAAATATAATAGCGTGCGGATTTCCAACTGATACGGGAGTCAACGCAATTTGTTTTCCATCTACAATAACGCTCATATCTTCAAAGCATTCGGTTTTGCCCATATCAACGGATACCTGCTTGACTTTTCCGCATATTACGTGAAGTTGAAGCGTTTTAATACCAGAAAGCGTTTCTATTTCTAAATACGTTTTATCCGTGTATCCTTTATCGTAAACGTATTTTCCAACACAACGGATTCCGTTACCACACATTTTTGCTTCG
>JAGASB010000100.1 GCA_017621955.1 Clostridia bacterium
GACCTGTGGCGCTGCAAGCCCTGCACCTTCCGCTTTTATTAAAGTATCTTTCATATCGTCTAAAAGTTGGTGAGTTTTTTCACCAAAGTCGGTTACGGGAAAACTTTTTTTTCTTAAAGTTGGGTCACCAATTTGAATAATGTTTCTAATTGCCATAATATCCTCTGTTAAGTTAAATTGTTTGAATTCACTTCAAACGATACGTTTACACCGTGATTATTATATTTATCAACAGTATAAAAAAGTAAATCTATAAGTGCTTTATTATTGCTTTCTATACGCATAAGCACTTGATATCTATATTTGTTTTGCAAGCGTTTCAGCGGTGCTTTCATACACCCGAAAAACTTAAATTTTTCTTTTTGAACTTTTACGGTTAAACCTATTTCTTCATAAATAGTTTTTGTTGTTACCAAAACTTTTTCTTCATCTTCACTGCTGATAAGAACTCTTACTATATCAGTAAACGGTGGGAAAGCAGTTGCTTTTCTAATCGAAATTTCTTGATTGAAGAACGCAAGATAATCATATTTGATTGACTGCCTTAGCACTATATTTTCAGGCGAATATGTTTGCAAAACGACCTTACCTGCTTCTTCCGCCCTACCACTACGTCCTGCAACCTGCGTTATTAGTTGAAAAGTTCTTTCATTGCTACGAAAATCAGAAAAATGCAAACTCATATCGGCATCAAGTATTCCAACAAGCGTAACAAACGGGAAATCGTGTCCCTTTGCTATCATTTGAGTACCTACAAGTATATCCGCCTCTCTTGCCGAAAACTTATTAAGTATATTAAAATGCCCTTCCTTGCTTTGTGTTGTATCTCTATCCATTCTTAAAATTCTTGCAGTTGGATAAAGTTTTTTAAGTTCTAAAACCACTCTTTCCGTACCTGTGCCACCGTAACGAATATACGGACTACCACACTCAGTACACGCTTCTATCATTTTATATTTAGCACCGCAATAATGACACAAAAGTGCATTGTCTTCTTTGTGGTAGGTCAGCGAAACGTCACAAGACGTACATTTTTGAACGTGACCACACTCAGTACAAATAACCGTTTTTGAATAACCACGTTGATTCAAAAATAAAATCGCCTGATTTCCTTTTTTCAAGCACTCTTCTATCTCGCTTTTTAATGCACTTGAAAAAGGAGTATTATTGCCACGCATTACTTCCTTTCTCATATCTACAACTTCAACGTGTGGAAGTGGTTTTTTATTGATTCTATCTGGAAGTTCAATTAAATTATAAATTCCGTCAGTAGCATTTTTAAAACTCTCGATAGACGGGGTTGCACTGCCTAAAACAAGTTTCGCATTGCAATTTTCAGCACGAAACTTAGCAATATCAATAGTAGAGTATCTCGGTGAAGATTCACTCGTATAACTTCCGTCGTGTTCTTCATCGATAATAATTAAACCAATATTTTCAAGCGGTGCAAAAATTGCACTCCTTGCACCTATTGCAATCTTTGCTTCACCGTTACGAAGTCGCCACCACTCGTCAAAACGTTCACCTGCCGAAAGTCCGCTATGCAAAATTGCAGCGTCATCACCAAACCTTGCACGAAGTTGTTTTAACATTTGTGGTGTAAGTGCAATTTCAGGCACAAGCATTATAGCAGACTTTCCTTGCTCAATAACGCTGTTTATTAAGTTAAGATAAACTTCGGTTTTTCCACTTCCTGTAACACCGAAAATTAGACTTACCGTTTTATCCGTTTGCTTAACACTATTGACGGCATCAATTTGCTTTTCAGTTAAAGATACTTGTTTTTTGTCTGCGTTTAAGCCTTTATATGGCGAACGCAACTCTTTTTCTTCGCTAAACTCAACGTATCCCTTTTCTTTTAAGCCGTTTATTGCGGATATGCTAAAAAGTTCGGCAAGTTCACTAGACTTACTCTTTCCGTTTTCTTCTAAGTATAGTAAAAGGTCTTTTTGCTTTATTGCCGTTTTCCGCAAAGAACTTATTGCTTGTTCTACGTCGACACCATCAGCGATTGAAACGTAACGAACAAAACGCTCTTTTATCTTACCCTTACGCATTTCAGACGGCAAAAAAAGTCTTAACGCCAAAGCCCTTGTAACGTAACAAGTAGTACGAACGTAATCCATTAACTTTAAGGTTTCGGGGGTAAGAGCGGGCGTTTCTTCAAGAAGCGTATATATCGGCTTTATTTTATCCGCATCATAGTTGCTTGTTTTTTTTACGCCGATAACAATCCCTTCAAGATATTTTTTTCCAAAAGGTACGACAACACGACTGCCAAGAGTAATCTTGCAGTCTTCATAGCTATATTCAAACACCTTATCTACTTCGGCGTGATTAATATCTACTATTACGTCAGCGTACATAGTTATCTATAAAAACAAAATATGTTCACCGCCAAAGATGAACACATTTATATCTTAATCGTTGGTAGCAATAAGTTTGCCGTCTTGAATTTCCTGAGCGGCAACAGACAACGGTTTTTCCTTGCTAGGAAGTTCGCTGTATCCTTGGTTTTGCGCTTGTTCCATAAGTTGTCTTGCACGCTTACTTGTAACGATGCAAAGTTCATATTTAGAACCAATCTTATTTGCCAATTCATCAATTGGGGGTTTATGTATCATATCTAAATTCTCCTTTTATATGATTGTTACTTTAATTTTTCGTTTTTTATTATATCTTCGACTTGTTCAATTGCTTCACTTAGGTCGTCGTTTACAACTTCATAATCGTATTTAGAACTCTGCTCTAATTCGTATACCATACGCTTCATACGCAGTTTGATTTTTTCCATTGACTCAGTACTGCGTTTCATAAGCCTATTTCTAACTTCTTCTTCGGACGGCGGTGTAAGCATTATTAAAACTGCTGATGGAAAACTTTTTTTAAC
>JAGASB010000101.1 GCA_017621955.1 Clostridia bacterium
GTAAGTATACTATTAAAGATATACCGCTAAAATCAATGGTGTTTATTGAAACTGCGCCTAAGGATGAAGAAGATTTTGACAAATGGTGTGATAACTTGCTAGTGGGTGACGTTATAACGTTTCAGTATGGTGAATACGGACCTGGGCTTCCCATCACGCACAGAATTAAAGAGATTAAAGAAGACGGCGATGGCGGTTATATCATAACATTGCAAGGTGATAACAAACCTACGCTTGAACAAGAAGGCGGTGCTTCGGCGGCTGACGTTGGAACGCAAACGCTGTATACGTCAAAGCAGTTTAATTCGACTAACTACAACTACATAGTTGGTAAAGTTACGGGGCAGAGTTACGTTTTGGGTGTGCTTGTAACAGCAGTAAGTCAACCGCTTGGTATAGTTTTAATAGTAATCGTTCCGTGCTTAGTGATAGCCGTGCTTGAAATTATTAAAATAGTAGGCGTGGTTAATGCCGATAAAAAGAAAAAGGCACAAGAAAAATTCGATAAGCAAGAAAGCGAAATTGAAATCTTAAAGCGCCAACTTGCAGAGATGCAAAAGAGCATAAATGCGCAGAGTGGGCAGTCCGAAAACAATACACAAGCGGAAATAGTCGAAGATAAACCCACTGATGAAACTATAAATGTAGAATCAAACGATGCGGATACTTCCGCAGAGCTTGAAAATAAATAACTAAGGAAACAATTTATTAGGAGGATTTTTTTATGGAAACTTTATTTATGGTATTTATGACGGTTGTATGTGTCGTATGTATCTTCTCAATCTTAGTAGTCGTTCGCGATATCGTAAGAGAGTCAGCTATAAGCAGAAGAGAACAACGCAAAGCACAACAGTCCGCACCCGTAGCGCCTGTTATCGTAGCAGCGCCCGTAGCACCTGTGGCAGAGCCTGTGGTTGAAGAACCCGCAGTAACCGCAGTAGCTGAACCCGTGGTTGAAGAAAAGGTAGAAGAAGCAAATGATGGTGAAGTAAGCTTTTCGGTAGATAAAGGTCTTACGCTTGACGACAAGTATAACGATTTGGATTCAGCAAGTAAGAACCGTTATGACGAAATTATCAAATACGCATCGGCAGTTGAAGGAAGCAAACGCTTTAAGAACTTGCGTTACGAAGAATACAAAATCGGTTCACTTAGAATCGTTCGTATGCTCATTAAACGTGGTATAATCGTTTGTGAATTTATGATGCAAAACGCAAGCTTTAAGTCTTACGTTTCTGAAAACAAAATTTCAGTTAAGCAGTCAGCAACCGTTATTAAAGTAACTGATAACGAAACAGTTCAAGTAATTAAAGACACGATTGATATCGTTGTTAAAGCAATTGCCGAAGAAAGAGAATTCAAAAAACAACTTGCTCGTGAAAAACGTAAAGCAAAAAGACAAGAACAAGCATAATTTTAAGTTTGAAGGAGTAAAAGATGTCATCAAGAATTAGAGTGATTTTTATGTCGTGCATAACCATTATGGTATGCGTGGCAGTAATGGCAGTAGGCACGTTTGCATTGTTTGCTGAAACGTTTAAAGTAACCAATCACTTAACGGCAGGTACGCTTGACGTAACGCTACATAGAACGTACCTTTTGGTTGGCAATACTAATTATAGTGGCGCCCCAGCAACCAATGATGATGAAGTGAACTTTACTAACACGAATTCTAGCCAAGCAAATATTTTTGGCACAGACAACACTACTGCAATTTGTCCTGGTGATTATTTTGAAGCGACTATGAGGCTTACCAATGGCGTTGAAAGTAAAAGTGACGTTGACGTAAACTACACTATTGAAATTGTGCTTTCGGCTGACCAAACAAAGCCTGAAAATAAAGCGCTTTTAGACCAAATGGAAGTTACAATTTATAAATCTGATGTAAACAACACTAAGGGTGCTAAGTACGATTTGCCAAATGGCACTAAAACACAAGAAACAAAACTTGCAAAAGGTGAAACTACTTACTTTATCGTTAGGGTAGAGTTTGTTAACGGAAACGCTCAAAACGGGTTTAACAACGACCTTGCTCAAAACGGAACTATTAGTTTTGATATGACTGTTAACGCAGTTCAAATTATCTAAAATTAAAATGCAAAATAAAGCCTAGGCTTTTTCGGTTTTTTTAGCAAAAAACCGAAAATCCCCTTTGTTAGCATTAAACGTGCACATACATTATTATAATACATATGTGCATAAAAAACAATCGAAAAATTTAAAGGAGAAGAAATATGAAAAAGATTTTACTTACTAGTATTCTTTCAGTAGTAATGTGTATTTCTCTTATCGCAGGCGCAACGTTTGCGCTCTTTACAAGCGAAAGTGAAGTTAACATTGCAGTAACGTCTGGTAAAATTGACGTTAAAGCAGTTGCTGAAATTGATACTTCAAACACAAGCTTCGGTCTTGCTCAAAGTTCTGCAACCGTTAACGGTTCAAACGTTGTTATCGACAAAATTATGCCGATGGATTACGTTACAGTAAACGTAAACGTTAAAAACAACAGCAACGTGTCTGCTAAATATAGGGCAATCATTGAAAGTCTTGATAGCAACGCTCTTGCTAACGAACTTGCTATTGAAATCGATGGAAAAGATTTTACGGGTATGGCATATACCGCTTGGACTGACCTTGCACCTGAAACGGACGGTCAAACCATAGTTATTAAAATCGAACTACCTAAGGAAGCAACCGAAGGTCAAGGTGAAACCTGTAATTATAGCGTTTACGTTGAAGCTGTTCAAGCAAACGCAGGTGTTACCGACTTTAATGATAGAGCATCAAATGGTGAATACACTATTTACGACAAGGTTGACCTTTATCAATTTGCTAACTCAGTAAACAGTGGTGTAAGTTATAAAGACAAAACTGTTAAACTTATGGAAGACGTTGACCTTGAAAATACCGTTTGGACACCTATTGGAACTAATAATACAGCTATTACTTTCATAGGCACTTTTGACGGAAATGGCAAAACTGTTAGCAACTTGTTCGTAAAAGGTGAGAATTGTGTGGGTTTATTTGGTTCAGTTGAATATAAGAGTGCAGGTGGTTCAGCATTTGTTTCAGAAGTTAAAAATTTAACCATTGATGGCTTTAATATTAATGGTAACCATTACGCAGGTGCAATTGTGGGATACGCTTATGGTAATGTTAAAAACTGTAATGCAATTAACGGTAAAATTATTCTTGCACCTAACATTGTAAACGATAAATACGATAACGGAGATAAAGCAGGCGGTATTATCGGTTGGGTTGGTCAAAGTGGTATAATTGACGGAAATAAAGTAGAGAAAGTTGATATTAAAGCATACCGTGATTTAGGTGGTATTTTAGGTCATGCAGATTCAGGAAATACCGTTACCAACAATACAGTTAACAACGTTACGCTTTCTTATGATATGTCAGTTGTATGCCCGAGTAATGCTAACGCTAATGCTGGTGCAATTATCGGCAGAGTTAGATTGGCTTTAACTGCTGAAAGTAACAACGTTGCAACTAACGTAACTGTTCCTGCAATTATATCTGACTCTAACGAATTTACCGAAACGCTTAAACCTGATGACACAAATATGGACGATGAAAGTTTAAGACATATTAATGTAATTATGAGTGAAGATATGACTGTTGACGTTACTGCTTGGCAAAATGACGCTATCGGTGGAAACTTGACTGAAACAGTTACTATTGATGGTCAAGGTCATACCCTTACGTTCAATCACACTAACACCGATTGGAATAATATTGCAATTACTAATGGTGCTACGCTTATACTTAAAAATGTTCATATAACCAATAGTGGTAAAAATGACGGACCGTGGAATAGGCACGACATTAACTTTGCTTGTAAAGTAGTGCTTGAAAACGTTACGTCTGATAAAGCACTTGCGTTTAAGAATAATGCAACGCTTAAAAACGTTACAATTTCAGATGACCGCGCTACCGACGATTATTTAATTTGGATACAGGCTAATGGTCAAACAGTTGAAATTGACGGCTTAACTTTAATTGATACAAAAACTTCTTATACAACGCGTGGTATAAAAATAGACGAGGAATATGTAGGTGCCGTTGAAAAAGTAACACTTGTTGTTAAGAACGCAAGTTTTGACACTTCTAAAAAAGCTGCTATAATGGTTAAATCAGTAGCTGGCGCAGATATAACGCTTGAAAATATCGATATTTCTAACGTTAATGCTGATACCGTAAATGCCGTTTGGTGCGATGAAGCAAGCAAAGGTTATGCAGATAAAATAACTGTAACAGGTGGAACTTGTATAGTTGAACCATAAACAATATTCGTTTAACCCGACGGATAAATTTCCGTCGGGTTACTTTTTAAAAAGTCGTTATATCCATTGACATATTGAATAAAAAGTGATAATATATATACAAATTTACGATGATGCTTTCGGGAACGATAGTAACCGATAGCGGAGGAATTCCGGAGAATCTCTTTTTAGAGTGCCGAAGGTGCAAGGGGCGTTGCCCCGAATCTCTCAGGCAAAAGGACGGAACGGCTTTTAGTTTTATTAATGCTGTTACTTTTTTCGGAATTACTAAACTTAGTAATTCCGTTTTTTTATAAAGGAGTGTGGTTAAATGGCGCAGTTCTTAAAAGATTTCCAAAATCTTATCGGGACAATTAACAGTTACTTAGCAGACTATATTTTAGTTATTCTGCTTGTAGGCGTAGGCTTGTTTTTTACAATTCGTACCAAATTCGTTCAAGTCCGTTATTTTGGGCAAGGAATGAAAAGGGTGTTTGGTGGAATAAAACTTAACGGTGGAAAACAAAAAAATGGTATGAGTTCTTTCCAAGCATTTACTACCGCAGTTGCCGCCCAAGTTGGCACGGGTAACATAGTCGGTGCTTGTTCTGCAATACTTTTAGGTGGTCCGGGTGCAATCTTTTGGATGTGGATTATTGCCTTTTTGGGTATGGCAACTATTTATTCAGAAGCAGTTCTTGCACAAAAAACCAAAAAAGTAAATCAAGACGGCAGTGTGTCGGGTGGACCCGTTTACTATATTCGGACGGCATTTAAAGGTAAGTTTGGTAAGTTCTTAGCAGGGTTCTTCGCTGTTGCTACCGTAATTTGTTTGGGCTTTGTCGGTTCTATGGTGCAGTCAAACTCAATAAGTTCTGCCGTTGCAAGCGTTGGTGGTTATAATTACACTGAGTGGGGTTGGATTGCAGGTATCGTTATTGCAATACTTGCCGTGCTGATTTTTATCGGTGGAGCAAGAAGAATTGCGTCAGTAACTGAAAAAATAGTACCGCTTATGGCTATTATCTATCTTTTTGGTGGACTAATAATCCTTTGCTGTAATATTACAGTACTACCCGAAGCATTTTGGATAATAATTAAGTGTGCGTTCGTTCCCGACGCTATAATCGGTGGCGGTATAGGTTACGCACTTAAAATGGCTATTTGTAAGGGTGCACAACGTGGTTTGTTTTCAAACGAAGCAGGTATGGGGTCAACTCCTCACGCACACGCACAAGCAAACGTAAAAACTCCGCACGAACAAGGTACTGTTGCTATGGTGAGTGTGTTTATCGATACGTTTGTAGTTTTGACTATAACCGCACTTATAGTTATTACTTCTTTGTACGCAGGCGAAAACGCTATTATTCCTAGCATTGTGAGTGGGGCAGGTAACAATCCCGAAGCCATTCAAAACGCTATTGAAAACGCAGGGTTTACCAACGATTCAATGGTAAGGCTTGCAATCGCAAAACTTTTTGATTTTTCAAACGTAGGGCTTTCTATCGGTGCGATATTCGTTGCGGTATGTCTTGCATTCTTTGCTTTTTCAACCATAATAAGTTGGAACTTGTTTGGTAGAATAAACTTTGAATATCTTTTCGGTAAAAAGTCGGTTGTAATTTACTCTTTAATAGCGGTTTTATTCGTGTTCTTAGGTTCAATGCTTAAAAACTCGCTTGTTTGGGACCTTAACGACTTCTTTAACTATCTTATGGTGCTTCCAAACGTAATCGCATTGATTGCGCTTTCAAAAACGGTTGTTGCCGAAGTCAAGCAAAACGGCAAGCGCAGTGTTGATAAAACACCAAACGTTCCGCTTGACGATAAAATAAAAGATTAAATCAATGTTTACATAGACACGGAAACCCGTGTCTATGCTGTTTTTTTGGGTAAAAATATATTTTTTCAAAAAAAATCAAAAATAAAAAGGAAATTTGAAATTTTTAAAGTATTAATATACGTTGAAAATTTTAGGGGGATAAGTATGAAGGAAAAAACGCTTCAAAAAGAAAATATGTTCTTGTCACCGTATGCGTTAAAATCCTGCGATACGGTAGGTAGACTTATTGAAGAACAGCCTTGTCCTATGCGAACTGATTTTCAGCGTGACAGGGATAGAATTATTCACTGTAAGGCGTTTAGGCGCTTAAAGAACAAAACGCAAGTTTTCTTTTCGCCCGAAGGTGACCATTATAGAACACGATTAACGCATACGTTAAACGTTTCTCAGGTCGCTCGTGGTATTGCAAGGGCAATTTCACTTAACGAAGATTTGACCGAAGCCATCGCTCTTGGACACGATTTAGGGCATACCCCGTTTGGACATTCGGGCGAACGCATTTTAGCAAAACTTAACCCTAACGGTTTTTCTCACAACGTTCAGTCGGGTAGGGTGGTTGACGTACTTGAAAACGACGGCAAAGGACTTAATCTTACTAGGGAAGTAGTGGACGGTATTATTAACCACAAGTTAAATACTACTGCAAAAACTCTTGAAGGGCAAGCAGTTAGTATTGCTGATAGAATTGCATATATTAATCACGATATTGACGACGCTATTAACGGCGGTTTTATTACCGTAAGCGATTTGCCAAGTTCTACCCGTAAACTTCTTGGCGATACTTCAAGGGAAAGAATAAACGCTATGCTTAAATCCATTTACGTTATGAGTGACGGCAAAAATTTCGTAAAGATGGAAGATGAAATTGCATCGGCAACGACAGAACTTAGGAGTTTTATGTTTTCAAGGGTGTATAATGATAAAACTTTCCGTGAAGAAGAAATGCGTGCTGATAGAATGATTACCGCCCTTTATGAATATTACAAAAAAGACCCTGCACGGTTGCCTGAGTTTTACGTTAAAAGGCTTGAATTTGACGATATTGATACCGTGCTTTGCGATTACATTTCGGGTATGAGCGATATGTACGCTGTAAAAACGTTTAACGAAATTTTCGTTCCTAAAAATTGGAAGCTTTAATATGAAAGGTTTTGACGCAAGGTTCATTGAAGAACTTAAAAACAAAAACGATATTGTCGACGTTGTAGGTAAGTACGTTCAACTTGTCCAACGTGGTGGCAATTATTGGGGGAAATGCCCTTTTCATCACGAAAAGACGGCATCTTTTTCGGTAAATGCACACGGCAACTTTTACTATTGCTTCGGGTGTCATAAGAGTGGGGACGTAATAAATTTTATTATGGAAATGGAGTCGCTTGATTTTGGCGACGCTGTTAAGTTTTTAGCAGAACGTGCTAAGATTCCTTTGCCTGAAATTCGTTACGACGATGAAAAAATTCGTGAACAAAAGCAAAAGAAAGAGCGTGCATTTGCCGTGCTTTTAGAAACGGCTAGGTTTTACGCTTCAAACCTTAAAAAAGACGGGGCGGACAAGTATTTAGAATATATTATAAAACGCAAGATTACTTCTGAGTGGGTGGCAAAATTTGGTCTTGGCGCTTCGCTTGACTTTGACGGTTTGCCTAATCACTTAAAAAATAAAGGCTTTACCTATCAAGAAATGGTAGATGCAGGCGTTGTGAGTATTAGCAAAAGTGGAAGATATTTTGATGCGCTTGCCGAAAGACTTATTTTCCCTATAATAAATCATTTTGGTCAGGTGGTTGCGTTTGGTGGAAGAAAACTTGAAAAAGTTGATTTTGGTAAATATAAAAATACGGGCGAAACTATAATTTTTTCAAAAAGCTACAATCTATATAATATAAACAACCTCAAAAAGCTTAAAAACGAAAAGGGCATTGACGGCGTGATTATGGTCGAAGGGTATATGGATACTGTGTCCTTAGTTCAAGCGGGCATACTAAACGTTGTGGCGAGTATGGGTACGGCGCTTACCAAAGAACAAGCACGCATTCTTAAAAGATATACAGATAAGGTGTTTATCAGTTACGACGGCGATTCGGCAGGTCAAGCGGCAACGTTGCGTGGGCTTGATATTTTAAGCGATGAAGGACTTGACGTAAGGGTTATTTCACTTCCCGATGGAATGGACCCTGACGACGTTGTTAAAAATTACGGTGCTGACGGATACAGAAAACTTGTGTTTGAAGCAAAACCACTTATCGACTTTAAGCTTGACGTTGTTAAAAATTCGTGTGAGCTTAATACCGTTGACGGAAAAAGAAAGTACGTTCAAAGGTCGGTTGCTGTTATTAGGGAAAGTTCTTCGCCGGCAGAACAGGAAGATTTATTAAAAACGGTAAGTGCCGTTTCGGGCATAACGTTTGAAGCATTAAAGCGTGAACTTTACAGTAAAGAGGTTGAAAAGGAACAAAAAGTTCAACCCGTTCCGCAATTTACCGACAATGCAGGCGATAAAATTGCACTTGCTTCAAGGTTTGTTTTATCGGCATACTTATTCAATAAGCCGTACGCAAAAGAAACGGACGTAAGTAAACTTGAATTTAGCTTGCCCGTTCATAAAGAGATACAAAAGTATATTTTAGATAGAATTACTTTGCAAAAGCAAGTGGTGTTTAGCGACCTTTACGAAGTTTTATCCGAAGAATTTAAGGACGAAATTTCAAGAATTGCGGGTATGGAAACCGAAGAGAATAAAAACTTCGACCAAGCGACTTACTTTTTTGACTGTGTAAGGGCGCTTAAACTTGACAAGCTTTCGAGAGAAGAAAAACGGCTCACGGCACTTTTTGCAGCTGAAACGGACAACGAAAAACGAAAAATTTTCATGCAAGAGTTTAACA
>JAGASB010000102.1 GCA_017621955.1 Clostridia bacterium
AGGAGCAAAGAGTGCTGTTACTTTCAATGGTAACAACCACACCATTTCAAACATCAAGATTGGCGCAGCGTTAGCAAACGGTATGACGGGCGCAGGAAATGAAGTTGCAGGTTTATTTGACGTTTCTGAAAACTCTGGCTCAACTCTTACCGTAAACGATTTAACAATTAAAAATGCTGACGTTGCTTGCTCTGGTTATGCAGGCGTAATCGTTGGTTATGCTCAAAGTTCTAATGACGTAATTACACTTAATAACGTTGACGTTATCGGTGCAACCGTTGTTTCAGATAGTGTTGCTGCGTATGTTGGTTATACAGTTGGTACGCTTACAATGGAAGATTGTGACGTGTCTAATATTGTTCTTACAGGCGAAGTAGGCAGACCTGAAAAGGTTGGTGCTTTTGTAGGTACTGCAAATACTGCAAGTTGTGTGGTAACGTTGACAAACTGCACGAACAATACTGAATTTGCTTATGCTGGTCGTGTTATTAACGGCGCAACGATGACTATTGATGGTTGGAATTACATTACTACTGCTAGCGCACTTTCTACTCTTTTGAAAGGTAGTGCAAATGAAGTAAACGTTATCCTTGGCGATGGAACGTATAACAACGTTTTATCAGCAAGCAATAAAACTATTAATATTAAGGGTGGCAAAGGTGCTGTTATCGCTATAACTGCTTCTTTAAGTTCAAGCCACGACCATATTGGTCTAGATGGTTGTAACGTAACGCTTGATGGTGTTAGCGTATTGTTTGAAGATGGTGGTTATTACACCGCTTATATCAACAATCCTACAATGACCTATAAGAATTGTACTATTACTGGTCAGTTCTATATTTACGGTGATACTTCATTCATTGGCTGTACGTTTGATAACGACGACGAAGCAGCTAAGACTGGTTATCGTTATATCTACATATACGATGGTGACGTATTAGTAGACAACTGTGATTTCTATACGCAAGGTCACGGATTGATTATGTATAAGGACCAAGGTGTAGACCACACTCTTACCGTAAAGAATAGCTGTTTCCACGGCGGTGCTGGCAGAAAAGCAGGGGACGTTGCAAATCAAAACACGGCTGCAATTGAAATTAACGGTGCTTGCGGAGCAAACTATACCTTAAATTTAGAAGGCACAAACACTTTTGATGAAGGTTTTAGTGGTCTTTGGAGAATTAAGGCAATGAAAGACGGCTTTACTACTACCGTAAATGGCACAGCTTATACGGGAACTGCTAGTAACGTATATCTTGACGGCGTAAAATACTACAAAGATGCGAATAAAAATGTATATGCGTATGACGGCGAATATATCTTAGCAAATTCGGCTACTGGATTACAGAATTTATTAAATGCAGGATTTACTAAAATAAGACTTGCTTCTGACGTTGTTGGTAATGTGACCGTTGAACAGGCAGAAAATGTAAACGTTGAAATAGATGGTAACAATTATAAGTACAATGGATGCATTAATATTGATGGTAAAAGTGCATGTTATGCAACCACTGGTTTAACCATTAAAAATATAAACTTTGAAGCTGATGCAGAAGATTTTAGTGAAGACGCTTGTATTAGACTTGGCGACAGCACAAGCGCTACACGTTACGTTTCAAATGTTAAAGTTGTTGGTTGTACGTTTAACGCTGTTGGTAAAGTTGCAATCAAGTCTTACACTGGTGGCGATAAATATTTAACTATTGATAATTGTATTGTTAAGAGTGCATCACACTCTTTATTGCAAGTAGCTAATGTTGAAGAAGGTTTAGTTATTACAAACTGTAAAGTTTATTCTGAAAATGGTATTAACTTAAACTCTACGCCTAGCCTAGTAATGAATGGTTGCGAATTTGACGTAACTGGTTATGCTGTTCGTTTTGGAGTTAATGGTAGCCCAGCAGTTGCTGGAAACTTCGATTTGAGAAATAATACTTTGAGTGCTGATTGCAACGACGGTGATTCTGTAATCATTATTCGTGGCACCGCATCAAATTCTACTTTTGATTTAACTGGTACTACTATTACTGGCATTAGAGAAATCAGCGGTATAGTTGATGGAGAAACTACTATTATTAAATAATAAAACTCAACAAAAACAAATAAAAAAATGCTTATCCATAAAGGGTAAGCATTTTTTGTGTGTTTTTTGATATTATTAACACCCGCCATATTGAGCGAAACGTAGTGGAGTCGAGCGAAGCCCTCCGTAGTGAAACGTAGGAGCAATATCTATTTGAGTAGACGTTTCGACTGCGCTCAACGTGACGAAAAAGAGAGATTTCTCCACTCACTGTCGCTTGTCGAAATGACGTAAAAAAAGGTCGGTAGCTACCGACCTTAATTTATTGTTTATATTATTTGCATTCGTCTGCTTTGCCTGCGCAACCAAGAACGTTAATTAGTTTGTGTTTAACGATTTCTTTGATGTTTGCACGAGCGGGTTTAAGATATTCTCTGGGGTCGAACTTGTCGGGCTTTTCGTTGAAGAATTGACGAATAGTACCGGTCATTGCAAGACGTAAGTCAGAGTCAATGTTGATTTTGCAAACTGAAAGAGCAGCAGCCTTTCTTAATTGTTCTTCGGGAACACCGATAGCATCAGGCATTTTACCGCCGTTATCGTTTACCATTTTAACGTAGTTTTGGGGAACAGAAGAAGAACCGTGAAGAACGATTGGGAAATCGCCAAGTTCTTTTGCAACTGCTTCTAAGATATCAAAACGGAGTGCGGGGGGAACAAGGATACCTTCTTCGTTTCTGGTGCATTGTTCGGGTTTGAACTTGTATGCGCCGTGGCTAGTTCCGATTGCGATTGCTAAGCTGTCAACGCCCGTTCTTTTAACGAATTCAACAACTTCTTCGGGTTTGGTGTAGCTTTCTGCACCGTGTTCAACCTTAACGTCGTCTTCAATACCAGCCAAAGTTCCAAGTTCGCCTTCAACTGTAACGCCACGTTCGTGAGCGTATTCAACAACCTTTTTGGTGAGAGCGATATTTTCTTCAAAGGGAAGATGGCTACCGTCAATCATAACTGACGTGAAACCGCCGTCGATACAAGACTTACAGGTTTCAAAGTCGGGACCGTGGTCAAGGTGAAGTACGATAGGAATTTCAGGACATTCTTGAACAGCAGCTTCTACAAGTTTAACAAGGTAAGTGTGGTTAGCGTATGCTCTTGCACCCTTACTAACTTGAAGAATAACAGGAGCGTTAACTTCTTTACAAGCTTCGGTAATGCCTTGAACAATTTCCATGTTGTTTACGTTGAAAGCGCCGATTGCATAGCCACCCTTAGCAGCCATTTCGAACATTTTCTTTGAGTTTACTAATGCCATAATAATAGCCTCCAAATAATATAATATAATTTTTTTGCATTTTTAAGGTAAAAAATTGTCAATACCCAACTTTTTACAAATATCATTATATATCTTTTTTGTCAAATAAGCAAATATTTTTTGAATTTTATTAAAAATACTTTATAAAAATGCGATAAAGTTGTATAATAAATTTGTTATATTACTTTTTGGAGTGTTTTTATGCAAGATATTAGAATTAATCAACTTGCGCACGGGCTTATAAATTACTCTTGCGCGCTTAAAAAGGGCGAAAAGGTTTTAATCGAAGCAAAGGGTATTGACTATATGTTAGTAAACGCCCTTGTTCGTGAAGCGTATAAGGTCGGGGCATTGCCGTTCGTTGAACTTTACGACAATAGGGTAACAAGGGAACTATTGCTTGGTCAAAGTGAAGAACAAGCAAAATTAAGGGCTAAGTACGATTCTTTCCGTATGAGTGAAATGGACGCATACATTGGTGTTCGTGGCGGTGAAAATTGCAACGAACTATCTGACGTGCCAGAACAAAATATGAAAGCCGAAAGCGAATTTTATTCGCACCCCGTTCACCACGAAATTCGTGTTAAAAAGACTAAGTGGGTTGTGCTTAGATATCCAAATCAGGGTATGGCCGCTCAGGCAAATATGAGCACTGACGCATTTGAAGATTTTTACTTTAAGGTTTGCAATCTTGACTATTCTAAAATGGATAGGGCGATGGACGCATTAAAAGCACGTCTTGATAAAGCCGACAAAGTGCATATAATCGCTAAGGATACCGATATTAGTTTTTCAATAAAGGGAATAGGCAGTAAAAAGTGTTCTGGTGAGCGCAATATCCCCGACGGCGAAATTTACACTGCGCCCGTAAAGGACAGTGTAAACGGCGTTATTACTTACAACGCCCCGTCAGTTGAAAACGGATTTAAGTTTGAAAACGTTTCGCTTACATTTAAGGACGGCAAAATTATCAAGGCAACTGCAAACGATACTGAAAAACTTAACGCCGTTCTTGATACTGACGACGGCGCAAGGTTTGTGGGCGAATTTGCCTTCGGTGTAAACCCGTATATAATCAAGCCGATGGGGGATATTTTATTTGATGAAAAAATATCCGGTTCAATTCACTTTACCCCCGGTTGCTGTTACGACGACTGCTATAACGGTAACGTTTCTGCGGTGCATTGGGACTTGGTGCAAATTCAAACCAAAGAATACGGTGGTGGGGAAATTTACCTTGACGGCGAACTTATAAGAAAGGACGGACTGTTCGTAACAGACGACCTATTGTGTTTAAATCCCGAAAATTTAAAATAATGCGGTAAAAACAATTGACTTAAAGCGGTTTTATAGATATAATGTATAAGACGAAATTTGGAAAAAATTTAAAATTTTAATAAAAAATCATTATTTGGAGGACATTGAAATGTCAAAAGTAACAAAAGTTGCAATTAACGGTTTCGGTCGTATCGGCCGTCTCGCATTCAGACAAATGTTTGGTGCAGAAGGCTATGAAGTAGTTGCTATCAACGACCTCACCAGCCCTGAAATGCTTGCTCATCTTCTTAAATACGACACGATGCAGGGTAACTACGTAGCACAAGGTCATACCGTTGATGCTACCGAAGATTCTATCATCGTTGATGGAAAAGAAATCAAAATCTCTAAGTGCGCTAACGCTGCTGAATGCCCCTGGGCTCAATACGACGTTGACGTTGTTTTAGAATGTACTGGTTTTTACACCAGCAAAGCTAAGGCTGAAGCTCACATCGTAGCAGGCGCTAAGAAAGTTGTTATCTCTGCTCCCGCAGGCAACGACCTTCCCACTATCGTTTACAACGTAAACCACAAGACCTTAACTGCTGACGACAAGATTATTTCTGCTGCATCTTGCACCACGAACTGTCTTGCTCCTATGGCTAAGGCTCTTAACGATTACGCTCCTATCCAAAGCGGTATCATGACCACCGTTCACGCTTACACCGGCGACCAAATGATTCTTGACGGTCCACAAAGAAAGGGTGATAAGAGAAGAAGCCGTGCAGGTGCTATGAACATCGTTCCTAACAGCACTGGCGCTGCAAAAGCAATCGGTCTTGTTATTCCTGAACTCAACGGCAAACTTATCGGTGCTGCTCAACGTGTTCCTACCGCTACTGGTTCAACCACTATCC
The DNA here is from genome assembly GCA_017621955.1 of Clostridia bacterium. The sequence goes on from JAGASB010000102.1 coordinate 5,513, forward strand.
TTATCGCTGTTGTTAAGGGTAAGGACGTTACCAAAGAAGGTATTAACGAAGCTATGAAAGCACAAGCTACCGAATCTTTCGGTTACAACACCGATGAAATCGTTTCTTCTGACGTTATCGGCATGAAGTTCGGTTCACTCTTCGATGCTACTCAAACCATGGTTTCTAAGATTGATGACGATACTTATCAAGTACAAGTTGTTTCTTGGTATGATAACGAAAACTCTTACACCAGCCAAATGGTAAGGACTATTAAGTACTTCTCAGAAATTTAAGAATTATATACTTCGCAATACTGCGTTACTGCTTAGTGTTTTGACTTCGATAACCAACAAGGTTAATCTCACCCAAAACCCTTTGCGAGCCTTGTCTTGCTTGTATCTTTGGCTTAAAAATCATAAAAAATGCAAAATAAAAAATTAAGGCAGTTCGATATGAACTGCCTTTTTGCGTGTGGTAAATTAAACGTTTGTGTTGTTGCAATTACAGTTGCAATTATTGTTGTTAAATAATCCGTTGCAACAACCTGTTGTCGTAAGTAGTGCAAGAAGTAATAATAGCTGTGTGCTATTTATCGTATTGTTACTTAAAAGTAGAAATAAAAGCGCAATTAAAACGATATTGTTTGAATTCATATTTTTACCTCCTTTTTTTCAAAATACGCCATTTTTATATAATATGCGTTTTTTATTTTAAAAATTACAAGGTAAATTTTTGTTACAATATATGTACAATTATTAAATTTAAAGGAGTAATTTTATGCAAGAGATTCTGTTGGACAAAAGACTTCAAACAATGGTTCGTGATTACGTTCCACAAGGTGAGATATTAGATGATTTAGTATGCTTTTTTTCTATTTTTTCCGACTATACACGGCTAAAAATGATTTCGGCACTTGCTATAAGCGAAATGTGTGTGAGTGATATTGCGGGATTACTAAACTTAAACCAAACGACAGTGTCGCATCAACTTCGCTTGCTTAAAAACTTAAATGCAGTAAAAACACGCCGTCAAGGTAAAGTTGTGTTCTATTCACTAAGAAACGAAACGCTAAACGACGTACTTTTAAAAGGAGTGGAATTTTTAGGCTTTTAACCGCTTGTAAAATATTGAAAAATCGGTTATAATAATGTTGTGAGCGAATTATATGATAAATTAAAACTTCTGCCCGAATCGCCAGGTGTATACGTTATGCTGGATAAGGCAGGGCAAATAATCTACGTCGGCAAGGCAAAAAACCTTAAAAACCGAGTAAGGCAGTATTTTCATAGCAGTGTCAAAACTGAAAAGGTTATGGCAATGGTATCTAATATTGCCGATTTTTACTACATAATCGCTCCAAGTGAAATTGACGCACTCTCACTTGAAAACAACCTTATCAAAAAACACAAGCCAAGATATAATATTTTACTTAAATACGATAAAACTTATCCGTACTTAAAAATAGACTTAAAAGAGCCTTTTCCAACTTTTAAGATAACAAGAAAGATAAAGAAAGACGGCTCAAAATACTTTGGTCCGTTTATGGGTGGCGTTTCGGTTAGGGACGTTCTTGAAATAATTAACCTTGCTTACACTATTCGCCCGTGCGATAAAAAACTTAATCCCGATAAACCTATTAAAGAGTGTTTAAACTATCACATTAAAAAATGCACTGCACCGTGTAGTGGCTTAATTGATAGGAAAACTTATATGGAACAGGTAAACGGTGCGATTGACTTTTTATCGGGCGATACGACTGATACTGAAAAACTTCTTAAAGATAAAATGCTTTTGGCAAGTCAAAGGGAAGAGTTTGAACTTGCGCTTAAATATAGGGATAATTTATCAAGTTTAGAAAAGATAAAACTAAAACGTATAACTTCTTTAAACAAGTTCATCAATGCTGACGTTATTGCTTACCGCTCTAACGGTATTTATTCGACCGTCAATCTTTTGGTGGTTAGAAACGGCAGAATGCTTGGCGGTAAAAACTTTTCGTTTGAAAGCGCTGCCATTTCAGATGCCGACGCACTAAACCAATTTGTGCTAAGATATTATAAAACGGATACGGAAATTCCCGACGAAATCATTTGTGCACAAGAAATAGAAAGTACTGACCTTTTAACTGAATATTTTAAGAAAACATTTAATAAAAGCGTTAGTATCCTAATTGTCAAACAGGGTGTAAGACGGCAACTTGCAGATATGGCAGGGGTAAACGCCGAAGAACATTTAAAGACGGCTGTTGATAAAATCAAGCACAAAAACGATATGACGGTTACGGCGTGCAAGGCGCTTCAAGAAAAACTTAACCTTAAAAACTATCCAAAGCGTATGGAATGTTTTGATATATCCAACATTAGCGGTGTTGACAAGGTGGGTAGTATGGTCGTGTTTAACGATGGTGAACCCGATAGAGATTCATACCGTAGGTTTAAGATAAAGACGTTTGAGGGCGCTGACGATTATAAAAGTCACCAAGAAATGATGTCAAGGCGACTTGAAAGGCTGATTACCGACCCCGAAAAGTTTCCTAAACCCGATTTAATGATAATTGACGGTGGCAAGGGACAATTATCTAGCATAAAAGAAATTTTTGATAAATATTCTATAACTGATATTGACCTAATTGCGCTTGCTGAACGTGAAGAAGAAATTTTCTTGGTTGGAAAAAGAGACCCCGTTATTTTAGAACGCCGTGATTATTGCCTTAAAATGTTGCAAAGAATAAGAGATGAAGCACACCGATTTGCAATAACTTACCATAGAACTCTGCGCGGTAAACGTGCGCTTTCAAGCGTGCTTGATACCGTCAAGGGATTAGGCAAGGTAAAAAAACGTGCGTTGCTTGACTATTTTAAGGATTTGGGCGGAATAATATCGGCTGATGAAGAAGAACTTAAAAAGGTTGACGGCATAGGCGATAAACAAGCAAAATTAATTATTGAAACTTTAACCAAAGAGGGACTTAAATGAAATATAAAATGTTCGTAAGCGATTACGACGGGACGCTTGGCAAAGCGCCCGAAAACAACGTTGATAGTGAAACGCTTGATGCTATAAATAAGTTTATTGCAAAGGGTGGAATATTCGTGGTTTGCACGGGGCGTGAAACTTCGTCCATTACAAGAATTTGCAGGGAAAGTGGGCTAATAGGACTTATTGCATCTTTTCAAGGCGCAAGGATAAGCGATATAGAGAGCGGTGAATACCTTTTTGACGGTGGACTTGACTACCAAACGGCGCTTAAAATTCTTGATGAATTAGAGTGCGAAGAATTAATTCCCGTTGCTTATTCGGGCGACGTGTTCTTTTATAATAAGCGCAATAAGTTTATTGATATTTACCAAAACGCTATACGTCTTGAAGGGATTGAAACGGACGTTAAGCAAAAGATTAAAACAGATAAAATGAATACTAGCAAAATTTGCTGGTTAGGTGAAGATGAACTTGTTAATAAAGTTGCTGACCGTATGAACAAAAAATATGGCGGAAAGACGATAAAATTTAACAGTGGTGCTAAATTTTTGCTTGAAGCAATTAATCCTGAACACGGCAAAGATTCTGCCGTTAGGTTTTTAGCAAAGCATTACGGTATACCCTTAAATGAGATTATAGCAGTTGGCGATTCTACTAACGATATAGATTTAATAAATGGCGAATGGTACGGCGTTGCGGTTGGCGACGGCAGAGAAGAGCTCAAAGCGGTTGCTGATGAAGTTACAGTACCGTTTAAGGATAAACCAGTAAAGGTACTTTTAGAAAAATACTGCTTAAACGACTGACGTGTTTTACATAAGATAGGTGAATTAATGGAAGAAAAAGAAATAGTTACAGAAGTGATAGAAGTTAAACATGAAGACAATAAAATTTATCCACTCATTGCGCTTAGGGGCAAAGTGCTTTTCCCAAAAACGCTACTTAACTTTGACGTGGGTAGGCAAGTTTCAATAAACGCTATTAATCGTGCTGTTGCGGATAATTCTTTAATATTTATTGCTCCGCAAAAAAGTGCGTTTATAGATAATCCCAAAAAGAGCGATATCTTGGGCGTGGGGGTTATTGCAAGAATAAAGCAGGTTGTTAAAATTCAAGGCTCAAACAATATGAAGGTGAGCGTTGAAGCGTTATCACGAGCAAAAATAACAAGTTTTTTGGATACGAAAGGCTTTTTTACCGTCACGGCGGTAGAATGTCCATATATTTTACCCGAAAACGAAAATGAGATTGAAGCGTATTTCCGTGTGGCGAAAAACAGTTTTTATGAATACGCTATCATGGATAAACGTATTACGAAAGAAATGATAACGGCAATTACCGACATTAAAAACGTAAACGAATTTATGGATAACGCCGTTTCAATAGTAACGTTTAAGGAAGAAGACGTTCAAAACATTTTGCTGTTAGACGATACTCTTGCACGCCTTAAAGCGTTTGAAAAACTGTTTTCAAAAGAACTTGAAATCGCTAAAATAGAACGCAAGATTTCGGGCAAAGTGCGTCAAAGTATTGATAAAAGTCAAAAGGAATTTTATCTTCGTGAGCAGTTAAAGGCTATCCACGAAGAACTTGGCGACAACGCTGACGAACTTGAAGAATTAACCAAGGCGATAAAAGATAAAAACCTACCTTTTGACGTTGAAGAAAAGGCACTAAAAGAGATTTCACGCCTTGATAAAATCAATCCGTCGTCACCCGACTACTCCATCATACTAAATTATCTTGACTGGATTAAGGACTTGCCGTTTGGCAATAGCACTGTCGATACCGAAGATTTACTTAAAGCAAAGGAAATTTTAGACAGCGACCACTTCGGCTTAGAAAAGGTTAAGCAAAGAATAGTAGAATACCTTGCGGTACTTCAACTTACCAAACAAATAAAAGGTCCTATTCTATGTTTTGTAGGTCCTCCTGGTGTAGGTAAAACGTCGGTTGCAACGTCAATTGCAAGGGCGCTAAATAGAAAGTTCGTGCGTATGAGTCTTGGTGGCGTTAAAGACGAAGCGGAAATAAGGGGACACAGAAAAACTTACGTCGGTGCTATGCCCGGGCGTATTATAAACGGTCTTAAAAACGCTGGCTCTGACAACCCCGTGTTCTTGCTTGACGAAATAGACAAGTTATCGTCAGATATTCACGGCGACCCTGCTAGTGCGCTTTTAGAAGTGCTTGACCCCGAACAAAACACAACGTTTAGGGATAGGTATTTAGAAGTTCCGTTCGACCTATCAAAAGTAATGTTTATAACGACTGCAAACTCTGTTGACACTATTCCGTATCCACTTCTTGACAGAATGGAATTAATAGAACTTACGGGGTACACCAACGAAGAAAAATTGCAGATTGCAAAGCAATATTTAATACCTAAACAACTCAAAAACAACGGCTTAACCGAAAAGAAGATAGAGATTACCGACGACGCTATTAAAGAGATTATAACTTGTTACACAATGGAAGCGGGCGTTAGAAACTTAGAGCGTGAAATTGCAAGCGTTATAAGAAAGGTGGCAACAAAGGTTGCAGAAAAACCAAGGCGCAAAAAAGAAACGGTAACAGAAAAGCAAATTTCTGAATATTTAGGGATAAAGAAGCATCTTCGTGATATAGCGTTAGACAAAGATGAATTAGGTGCTTGTACGGGTCTTGCGTGGACTAGCGTAGGAGGAACAACGCTTACCATTGAAGTAAGTTTAATGCACGGCAAGGGCGAAATCTTGCTTACAGGTAAACTTGGCGACGTTATGAAAGAATCTGCACGGGCAGCCATTAGTTATATACGTTCAAATGCTAAAAAGTATCAAATAAGTGATGACGTATTTGAAAAAACCGACATTCATATACACGTTCCCGAAGGGGCAACGCCAAAGGACGGTCCAAGTGCGGGTATAACTATGGCAACGGCAATCCTATCGGCGTTTACGGGTAAGCCTGTTAAAAAGAGCGTTGCAATGTCGGGTGAAATTACACTTCGTGGAAAGGTGCTTGCAATAGGTGGACTTAAAGAAAAGGCACTTGCTGCTTATAGGCTAGGGATAAAAGATATAATTATTCCTATCGCTAATAAAAAAGACCTTGTGGATATTCCAAAAGAAATACGAAAAGAAATTAATTTTATCACAGCCGAAAACGTCGATGATGTATTTAAAGTTGCGATAAGGTTTTAAGGTGAAAGATGAAAATTAAAGTTGCTGAATTTATAACAAGCGTTGCAAGTAGCGATAAGTTTTACAAGACGGATAAACCCATTATTGCCGTTGCAGGTAAGTCTAACGTGGGTAAGAGTTCGCTTATAAATATGCTTGCAAATAGAAAAAAACTTGCTAAAACTTCTGTAACGCCAGGAAGAACAAGGCTAATAAACTACTTTGACTTTGGCGATTTCGTGCTTGCAGACTTGCCCGGCTACGGCTTTGCAAAGGTTAGTAAGGAAGAAAAGAAAAAGTGGGGGGAACTTTTAGAAAGTTTCCTTGCTACTCAAAAAATATCTTTACTTTTATCGCTTGTGGATATTCGTCACGAGCCAACGTCCGACGATAAGATGATGATAAATTATCTTTATCACTATGCAGTGCCGTTTGCGCTTGTCGCAACCAAGGCTGATAAACTTGGCAAAACAAAAATTAAGCCAAGGGTAAATGAGATTGCAACTTCGCTTCGCGTGGGGTATGCAGATATTACTGCAACAAGCGCAGAAACAGGCTTTGGCAAAGAAGAACTTTTATCCATTATAGAAAATGCGATTACAGAGCAAGAATAATGAAAATGGCGACGGAATTTTCCGTCGCCATTAGTTTTTTATTGTAATTTATGTACATATATTAATCGTATTTTTTGCCGTAAAGTTTAACTCTCATACGGGGGAGTGCAGTTTCGGCTGTGCCCAAAGGCTCTAATGCGTTACGGTAATCGTGCTTGTCGCAAAACTTTTTTAGTTCGGACTGTATGCGCTCTACGTTGCGCTTTTGAACACCGCTTAAAATATTAACGTACTCTTTAACGGCAAAGCCTGCACTCTTAGCGTAAGTTAAGAGTTGTGCGTAGTGTTCTATGCAAAAACCTTTGCTTGAAATAAGGGTTTTAAAGAAATCCTTTTCACGAGCAAACATTTGCGCAATCGTCTTATAGTACTTGACCATACTTTGTTCGGTCAAATCACAAATAACGCAAGTTTTTTGGCTTTCAAGCAGTGCTTTTGCTTGTTTTGACGCTGAACTTGCACTTTTAACGTCGGTTAAAATTTTTTGAAGATTATCAACCCGTGTTCTTATTTGCAAGGCAACTGATAATTTGTTTTGCCTTAAAAAGAGCATGTCAAAGTGGCGAGCGCAAAAACCAAGTTTGCCGACCTTAATGCGTGTGTTATCCTCCATTACCGCATCGTTTAAGAATTCGTGCAAAAACTGTTCTTCGACAACCTTTTTGATTTCACAAAGCGGACATTCGCAATCTTGTTTGAATTTTTCTTTAATTAAACCTGTATCTATATGGTATGCCATAAGTTTATTGTAGCAAATTATTAAAAAAAAGACAAGCGCTGTGCTTGAATTTTTAATTTACTTGTGCTATGATATACTTATAACCATAAAGGAGCAATCATAATGCTACAAAAAAACGTTGATTTATATAATTACTTTGGAATAGAACGCCCGTTAGGTGCGCAAGGATATCTTGATTGTTACGTCATAGAGCGTTCAAAAGAGTTTAGTGCCGACCGTTTGCGCCCTGCAATGCTTGTAATCGGCGGTGGCGGTTATGCTATGGTATCTGATAGAGAAAAAGAACCAATCGCTTTGGATTTTTTATCAAAAGGCTACGATGCGTTTGTGCTTGAATATTCAACCAAGTCAAATGGAGCTGTTTATTATCCTTATCAACTGCTTGAAGGCTGTATGGCAATGGCATATATTAGGGAAAATTGCGATGAGTTTGGCGTGGATAAAAATCACGTTGGTGCAATAGGTTTTTCTGCCGGTGGTCATCTATGCGCAATGATTGCAACTATAAGCGATGAAAAAGTTATAAAGGATTTTTTGGGAGAAAAAACGTCGCTTTGTCGTCCCGATGCAGTAGTTCTTTCTTATCCTGTAATCAGCTATGGTGAGTTTGCACATATGGGAAGTTTCCAAAATCTAACCAATTGCAACGAACAACTAATGGAACAACTTTCGCTTGAAAAAAGGGTTACCGATAAAACTTCTCCAACGTTTATATGGTCAACTGTTGAAGATATAGTCGTTCCGTGTGAAAACACGTTGATGTTTGCTGCGGCGCTTAGAAAGGCTGGTGTACCATTTGAAATGCACGTTTTTGAAAATGGTCGTCACGGTTTGTCGCTTGCAAGTAATGAAGTTAATAGTCCCGTGCCTGCTACAAGCGAATGGCTAAAACTTATGCACACTTGGCTAAATAATAGGGGATTTAAGATTAGCAATCAAGAAAAGTAATGAAAAAGTTAGGTTTTGCGTTGGGTGCAGGCGGAAGCCGTGGTTGTGCTCACTTAGGTTTTTTGAAAGCGATGGAAGAAGAAGGAATTTATCCTGATTTTATTGCTGGGACTTCTATGGGCGCTGTGGTCGGTGCGTGCTATGCAAGTGGCTTTACACCCGACTTTATGATTGAAGAAGTTAAAAAAATTAAATTTCGTGAAATCTTTGATTTATCTTTACGTCCTATCGGCAACGGTGCCTTGTTGCGCTCAAAAAAGATTAAAAAGAAATTAAGTAAGTATATTAGCGCTAAATCGTTTGACCAACTAAAAATTCCCTTTAAGTGTGTCGCAACCGATTTAATAAGTGGAAAGGCAGTTGCTTTGGGCGAAGATAATGACGTTTGTGAATGTGTGGTGGCAAGTTCATCTATTCCGTCCATATTTAAGCCTGTAAAGATGGACGGTAAATTACTTGTGGACGGCGGTGTTACTTGTCGTGTTCCTATTGAAACGGTAAGGGAAATGGGCGCACAAGTAGTGGTTGCTGTTGACGTTTTAGGCAAAATTCGCAGTTGTGATAAAAAGTATAACGTTTTCGGCGTGCTTATGCGTATGTTTGATATTGCAGATTGTGAACTCACTAAATATAAATTACCCACAAAATGCCCTGACCTTTTTATTGAACCCGACCTTGACGATATGAATCAATATAAGTTTAAAGATATTGAATTTGCTATTGAACGTGGTTATCAAACAGGTAAAAAATATGCGCAAGAGATAAAAAGGCTAATAACTGAAAATTAATTTTTATAAAAATTTTGTTAGCGCTTAAAAATCGTTGATATTTTTCAAGTTTTATGTTATTATATTCAAGCAATTTAAGTTGTTTGAATAAATATGCTGGTGTGGCTCAGTCGGTAGAGCAGCTGATTCGTAATCAGCAGGTCGCAGGTTCGAATCCCGTCACCAGCTCCAAATTCGATAATAAAAAAAGAAATCCAAAAAGGGTTTCTTTTTTTATTGTGATTTAGCGCAAACGCAAAATCACACCTGCGAAGGTCGCAGTCTACTACGCTAACGCTCCGTAGGGCTAGCCCGTCAAGGAAGAAAGGTCAAAGTCGCCCGAATCCGCTTAGTAGCGCCACAAAAACCACTTGCACTTTTGGTGTAAGTGGTTTTTTAGTAAATTAATCTTTTTTTTGTATTTAATCTAATATCAACGTATAAATTGGTGCAAGTTTTACAAAAGTTTTACAAATAAAACGATAATTTTAAATATACAATGTGGTATTATAGAGTAGAGGTGTAAAAATGGTAAATATTTTACTTGTTGAAGATGAAAAAGAGTTAAACGATATATTAAAGACTTATCTTGAAAGTGAAGGTTATAACGTTTATCAATGCTTTAACGGGGAAGAAGGCTTGAAAGCGTATAATCAAAATAAAATTGACCTTGTTCTTTCAGATATAATGATGCCCGTTGTGGACGGATTTAAGCTTGCCGAAAGTATTAGAAACGAAGACGCTTCCGTTCCTATTATATTTATTTCGGCAAAGGATGATAAACTTTCAAAAAAGTTTGGATATAAACTTTTGATAGATGATTATATCGTTAAGCCGTTTGATATCGACGAAGTGCTTATGAAAATAAAGGCACTACTTCGCCGTGCAAATATTGAGCAGACAAAACTTTTAACCGTGGGCAATCTTACTATGGACGTTGAAGAGCACACAGCATATATTGACGGCAAGGAAGCAAATTTTACCGTGCGTGAATTTGATATTTTATACCGTTTATTATCCTATCCCAAAAAGACTTTTACACGTTCAAAATTAATGGAAGAATTTTGGGATTTTGATAGTTCTGCCACTTCAAGAACAGTTGACGTATACGTTGCAAAACTTCGTGAAAAAACCGAACAATGCCACGGGTTTAGTATAGTTACCGTGCACGGCTTAGGTTATAAGGCGGTGCTTAAATGAAAAACAATACAAAATCTAAAATAACGGTTATAGGATACGTTTTTTTCTTTTTACCCTTATCAGTTACCGTAATGATTGCAATTTTTATCTTTAATGCCCTAAGTGTTAAAGGCGTTTCAATACCGTTTATTGCAGTTTATATGCTTTTATATATTGCATTTGCAACTCTTGTTTTTGCTGTTGTTGATGTTTTTAGACGAAGAATTATGATAGACAGCCCGTCTGATAAAATTTTAGAAGCAACTGAAAGAATCGCTAAGGGCGATTTTTCGGTTAGGCTTAGTGCAGATAAACAGTACAATAAGTTTGACCGTTACGATATTATTATGAACAATATTAATAAAATGGTTGGCGAACTGCAAAAGAGCGAAGTGTTAAAGACTGAATTTATATCCAACGTATCGCACGAAATTAAAACTCCGCTCACCATTATAAAAAACTATGCCCAAGCGTTAAAGGCTGATAAAATCAGCAAAGAACAAAAAGATAAATATATACAAGTTTTAATCAACACTACCGAAAGGCTTTCGACGCTAGTTACTAATATTTTAAAACTTAATAAACTCGAAAATCAAATACTTTCACCCGAAAAGGTCAATGTAAATCTTAGTGAACTTCTAAGTGAGTGTATTATTGCGTTTGAAAGTGTTTGTGAGCAAAAGAACATTGAGTTTAATTGCGACGTTAAAGATATAATAGCGTTTACTGAGCCAAACTATACCGAAATAATATTTAATAATTTATTATCTAACGCAGTAAAGTTTTCTCACGTCGGTGGGAAAATTGACGTAACGCTTAATCGTGACGGTGAGAACGTGGTGTTTACGGTAAAAGATTACGGTATAGGTATGACGCAAGAAGTTGGCGCACACGTCTTTGAAAAGTTTTACCAAGGCGACACTTCGCATAAGGCTGAGGGGAACGGTTTAGGACTTGCGCTTGTAAAAAAGGTTATCGACCTACTTGGCGGTGAGATTACCGTAAAAAGTATACTTAATCAGGGCAGTGAATTTACCGTGGTTTTTAAGGGTGTTATAAATGAATAAATTTAAGGCGGTTTTGCAAAAAATTCTATCACCGTCTGCTAAAATTATATCACTAATATATGCGCTTACGTTGGTTTTTATAGGACTTTCACTGTACATGGTGTTTACAGATACGTTAAACGTTTTAAGTTACATTGTGTTTGGTGTTTCCGCCGTGCTACTTGCATATTCAATTTACGTTTTAGTGATTTATGCGCCTAAAATGAAAAGTGCTATCGTGCACGCTCTTAAACGGTTTAGGTTTACCGATAAACTTTTGCAAAGTTTAGGGTATAGGAAATTAGTTGTAGCGATATTTTCCTTTATTTTTAACGTTCTTTACGCAGTAGTTCACGCAGTTTTTGCAATCTTGTCGCGTTCAGTTTGGCTGGGCGCGTTAGCAACCTACTATATAGCGTTATCGTTTATTCGTGGTTGGGCAGTTAACGTATGCGCAAGGGTTCACGGCAAAAGTGAGATAGTATATAAAGAACGTCAGTTAAAGTTGTACCGTAACTGTGGCGCATTTATAGTTGTGTTAAACTTTGCGCTTATAGGTGCGCTTGTGCAAATGGTGGTTGAAAATAAAGGATTTCTATATGCAGGCTATTTGATATACTTGATGGCGGCATACACCTTTTATAAAGCCATATTTTCAGTTAAACATTTAGGTCAACTGCGAAAAACCCAAGATTATTCAGTTCAAGCAATAAATAATATCGGGCTTGCAAACTCTTTGGTTTCTATTTTAGCGTTGCAAACGGCAATGTTTGTGGCGTTCGGTTCGGGCGAAAACGTAAGGCTGTTTAACGCTTTAACGGGCGGTGCCGTTTCGCTATGTATAATATTTATCGGTTTAATAATGATAATTAAGGGCAATAAACATTTAAAACACATACGAAAGGAGAAATAATAATGAGTGAAGAAAAATTTGAATATACCTATTCAACATTAACTGAGGCTGAACGGTTTGAAGCAGAGCATATTCGTAATAAATATTTAAAAAAGGAAGTTAAGTCGGATAAACTTTCACGCTTGCGTAAACTTGACGGTAAGGTCAAAAATATACCGACGTGTATAGGCTTAATTTTGGGCGTAATTGGAACGCTCATTTTTGGGCTTGGGTTTACTATGATTTTAGAGTGGTCGCTAATACTGTGGGGAGTTTTAGTCAGTGCGGTTGGACTTTTAGTAGCAAGTACGGCGTACTTTTTATATGAAAAGTCAAGCACATATTTGCGTGAAAAATATTCGCAAGAAATTTTGCAGTTAAGTGGCGAATTATTAGGTGAAGAAAATCAAGATTAGTAAAAGTAGGCGTTTGCCTACTTTTTTCATAAGAACTAATTTTTATAAAACTTTAAATAATGTTTACTTTGTTTTATTAATGTTTTAATAATTTTTTAACAATCGTTTGTTATCATAAGGCTACAAAACGAAAAGGAGATAAATTATGAACACAAAACAATACGCAAACAAAATTATCAAAGATTATTCGGAAAAGCAAACAAGTAAACTTGATGAACTTAAAGTTCTTGACAGAAAGGTTAAAAAGCCTGCACGCATATTTGCATACGTTTTCGGCACGATAGCAAGCCTTGTTTTAGGACTTGGAATGTGCTTTGCAATGAAGGTGTTTGAAAACACTTCAACACTTATGATGATTGTAGGTATATTAATCGGTTTAGTCGGTATTTTTGCTGTATCTATCAACTATTTTATTTACAAAAAAATATTAGAACGCCGTAAAAGAAAATATTCTCAACAAATAATTGAAAAGAGCAATGAAATTTTGAACGAAAATTAAACCCCTTATTCAAATTTTATTAAAAACAGGTAGCCGTCGGCTACCTGTTTTTATATGTTGAATTCTTTATCGTTAAGTTTTTCAAGGTCGCTTATAAGTAAACTTAAAAATGCTTGCCTATCTACGTCGGTTATCATTTCTACGTTACCACAATCGTTAAAGTCAATGAACGTTTTGCCAGGACAATCGTTTAAATCAACCGTAACCGAAACTTTTTTAGTCTTAAACATTTTAGGGTATACCAAAAAAAACAGTGCTAAACTATCATTTGTTGCAACACGTTTATCAGGATAACCAGGTTCCCAATACTTTGAGTACATATCGGCTAAAAGTTTACCCGCTTTATTAATTGTGCTAAGCCTGTTTACGAACGCTTGCGTTAGATGTGCTTTTCTTCTTCCAACGTCTGACGGAACCATAACTAACGGAATACCGCTATCTAAAACTATCTTAAACGCTTCGGGGTCGGAAGATATATTAAATGAAACGTGGTCGGGGTAGTCGGGGTGTCCGAACGGTGAACCACCCATAAATACGATTTTAGGAATTTTATTTATAACGTCGGGGTGATTTTTAATAAGCAGTCCTATATTAGTTTGTGGACCTAAAATAATGGGGATTATATCGCCGTTACCATTACTAATCACCCTATACATAGCGTCGATTGCATTTTCATCTAAAACCTTGCGGTTTGAGTTTTTTGGGGTGTATCCGCCAAGCCCTTCTTTTTGGTGAATAAATTCAGCGTTAATACTTTCCCTTTCCATCGCTTTTATAGCACCTTTTGCAACGGGTATATCAACGTCAAACACGTCAAGAAGATGTAATAGATTTCTTGTTGCTTTTTCAAGACTTATGTTTCCCACTACGGTTGTTAAGAGTTTAATGTCTATATATTCGTCAAAGAATGCGTAAATTAAGCACGCAGCATCATCAACACCTGGGTCGGTATCAATTATCACTTTGTATTTTGTTGTGCCGTCTAAGTAAAGTCTTTTATCAAAATTATTATCCATATACTTATTATATATTTTTTTTGATTAAAATTGCAACGGTTTTTAAATATTTTACTTGACAATATTTTTATGTTGTGCTATACTCATTAAAATTAAAAAATATTTTGAATTTTTCTCAATAAAAAGGTGTTATGGAAAGAAAATTATTGCGAGAATTGAGTTCTACTCTAAAATTTATGAGTAGCAAGGAAAAAAAGATTGCCGAATACATATTGCTTAACGCCAAAACGTTTACGGGGCTTTCATTAAAGCAGTTTTCGGAATTATCTAACGTATCACAAGGCAGTATAGTGAACTTTTCTAAAAAGTACACGGGCGGTGGTTTTCCCGTGCTTAAAATGGAAGTGGCATCTTGCGTAGCGGTAGAAGAAAAAAAACAGAAAATAGCAAGTGTTGCGAGTGAATATAAAAGTATTACTTACGACGTTTTTGAAAGAATAAAAGCAAGTCTTGATAATACTTACGCCGTCAACGATGAGGATAGCATTCTTTCTGTTGTGAAAAAAATACTTTTAGCAAAAAAGGTAGAAGTATGCGGTGTATATCGTTCAGCCGTTGTAGCAAATGATTTTTACTTACAGTTAGTTCAGCTAGGTATTCCCGCTAATTTTGTTAGCGACGTTTTAACTTGCGCAATATCTGCGTCCTTTCTTGATAGTGAAAGTTTGTTTATTGCAATTTCATTTTCGGGTAGAACAAAAGACGTTATAGATGCGGTAAAGATCGCAAAAGAAAAAAACGTGCCGGTAGTTTGCATTACGGGCAATAAGAATTCACCGCTTGCTAAACTTTCAGACCAAGTGTTAGTTGCTGCTACAAGTGGTAGAGAGGACGGAACGGCTACTGAAACAAGACTATCCCAAATAGCGC
>JAGASB010000103.1 GCA_017621955.1 Clostridia bacterium
CTAGTTATATTTGCCTATTGGCAAGTTATATTGCTAAAAGCAGTGATATTTTGCTACGCAAAGTTTCATTTTCCCTTTCGGGAAAGTTGTGGCAAATATAATATAACTTTGACTGCAAGTCAAAATATAACGCAAAACAAGTTTTGCATATCACTTTTAGCCACAAGGCTAAAAATATAACTAAATTATTTAACTATTCTGTGGATAAGAAAAGCACACTACATTTCACTTTTAGTGAAGTATAGTGTGCTATACTTTTGTTATGGATAAAAAGTTCCGTCTTTAATTAAAATATTGCTTTTTCGATTACTCCGCCGCCGATACACTTATCGCCGTCGTAGAACACGGCAAACTGACCTTCGGTTATTGCACGCTGTTTTTCTTTAAACTCTACTTCGATATAATCGCTTTTAATATGAACAGTGCATCGTTGCTCTGGCTGACGGTAACGGAATTTACCCGTACACTCAAAGTCAGATTCCTTTGGCTGTGCCGGTATCCAGTTGCAAGACTTCATAATTAAGCCTTTACTGTAAAGTCTATCTTCCGCACCGTGCGCAACGTACAAAATATTATTCTTTAAATCTTTTTCGATAACAAACCAACGGCTTCCGTCATCGCCCTTTTGACCGCCTATGCCTAAGCCCTTTCTTTGACCTATTGTATAATACATAAGTCCTAAATGCTCGCCAAGGACTTTGCCGTCGTAAGTCATCATTTTGCCCTTTTTGTTGGGGATATAGTTTTGCAAGAAGTTTCTAAAATTCCTTTCCCCTATAAAACAAATACCCGTACTGTCTTTCTTTTTTGCTGTCGCTAAGCCGTTTTGTTCGGCAATTTTTCGCACTTCCACTTTATCAAGTTTGCCAAGCGGAAAAAGCACTTTATCAAGTTGGTCTTGGGAAAGTTGATTTAAAAAATACGTTTGGTCTTTTGACTGGTCCTTTGCTTTCAAAAGATAGTGGGTGTCCCCGTCGTGTAAAATATCGCAGTAGTGCCCTGTTGCTATATAGTCCGCACCAAGCCTAAATGCCGCCGCCTTAAAGTCCTTAAACTTTATCTCACGGTTACACAAAACGTCAGGGTTGGGCGTTCTACCTGCATTGTATTCACTAAGAAAGTATGAAAAAACCCTATCCATATACTCTTTTGCAAAGTTTACTGAATAGTAAGGTATATTTAAGGCGTTTGCTACACGGCGCACGTCAGTAAAATCTTCTTCACCCGTACACGCTCCACATTCGTCCTTTTCTTCCCAGTTGTTCATATATAGCCCGATTACGTTATAGCCTTGCTCTTTTAATAATAGCGCAGCTACCGAACTGTCTACACCGCCACTCATTCCGACGACTACCGTCTTTTTCATTTATGTTCTCCTTACTGCTAAATAATACCATAAACTTTAAAAAATATCAATGAATTGCGTTTACTTTGCAAAATTTTAAGTGCAACTATAATAATTTAATTTAAAACCGACTATTTTTATTGCTTTGCCGTCGGGTTTATGATAAAATAATATGCAAGTATGATTTTGCATACAATATACTATATCTTTTTTTCTTAGGAGGACTTTATGCCATCAGACGGCTCTGTTCCGTTGTCGACGTTATTATCCCCTGCCCCGTTTCCTGTGGGACTTTTAATTGCTATCATTGTTTTGGTAATAATGTCAGGTTTCTTTTCATCAACTGAAACCGCTTACTCTTGTGCTAATCGCATTAAATTACGTTCGCTTGTTTCAAGCGGTAACAAAAAAGCCAAAAAAGTGCTTGAACTTGCAGAAGATAAGTACGATAAACTTATTTCTACTATTCTAATAGGTAACAATATCGTAAACCTTACCGCTTCTACACTTGCCACTCTTTTCTTTGCTCAACTTATTGCCGACGGTAATACTTCTGCGTTAATTTCTACAATTGTTATCACCGTTGCCGTGCTTATTTTTGGCGAAATCACGCCTAAGTTCGTTGCAAAAGTTTACCCCGAAAAGTTGGCAATGGCTTATTATCCTATCATAAAACTATTTTATTACGTTTTTTACGTTCTAAACGTTATATTTAGCGGTTGGAAATGGCTGTTATCTAAAATTTTCCGCTTCAAAAACGATGACGTGGTTACCGAAGACGAAATTATGACCATCGTTGAAGAAGCCGAAGAAGACGGTACGCTTAACACCGAAGAAACTAAACTTATCCGTTCGGTAATCGAATTTGACGATTTGGAAGTGGGCGATATTCTTGTTCCCCGTGTAAACGTTGTCGCAATAGACATTGCTTCAACTATGGACGAAATAAGAAAGGTCTTCGACCGTGAAGGTTATTCCCGTATCCCCGTTTATAAGGATAGTATTGATACAATTATAGGCACTATTCACGAAAAGGATTTCTTTAACGCTTACCTAAAAGGCAAAAAGGGTATTGACGGTATTATGCAAAACGCATTCTATACCACTGAACACGCAAAAATATCCGACCTTTTACGTCAGCTTCAAAAGAAAAAAATACATATCGCCGTCGTCTTAGACGAATATGGTGGAACGCTTGGTCTTGTTACGCTTGAAGACATCTTAGAAGAACTTGTCGGTGAAATTTACGACGAACACGACGAAGTTATAAATTACTTTAAGATTGTTGACGACAACACGTTTATCGTTGACGGTAATGCCCCTGTTAAAGACGCATTTGAAACGTTTAACCTTGCAGGCGAAGAAGACAATTTTGATGCTAATACCGTTAGCGGTTGGGTTATTGAAAAACTTGGCGAAATTCCTCGTGCCGGATTTAAATTTGAACACAAAAATCTTGCGGTTGAAATTTTAAAGTCTACCGTTAAGCGTGTACTTCAAATTAAGGTAACGGTTACTGAAATTACCGACGAAGACACTGAAAAAGACGAATAATTTGATTTACACTGCCACTTGAATTGATTTTAAGTGGCAGTTATGCACCCGTAGTCTAATTGGATAAAACAGTGCCCTCCGACGGCACCATTGTAGGTTCAAATCCTATCGGGTGTACCACAAAGCGACAAGTTTTTTCTAAACTTGTCGCTTTTCATTCAAGCCCAAAGGCTTTATATGTAATCACTATATAGCAATGTATGTCCTTGCCATAGAGGTATGGAATTTTCGGCTTTTATATCTATAAGAAATTCTAATATTACAAAACCTAAATTCGTTTAATTATTTTTTTAATTCGTGTTATAATATATGCGGTAATTAAGTTTACCGCATTTTCTTTTTAAGGAGATTATTATGAGTCGTTTATTCGGTACGGTATCACGCGGTGTGCGTGCGCCAATTATTAAAAACGGAGACGATATAGTTAAAATCGTAACCGATAGTGTTTTAGAAGCGTCAAAAGTTGAGGGCGTTGCTTTTCACGATAAAGACGTTGTTGCTATGACCGAAGCAATCGTTGCTAGGGCGCAAGGCAACTACGCTTCAATCGACGATATCGCTAATGACGTTAAGGCTAAACTTGGCGGTCAAACTATCGGCGTTATATTCCCTATCCTTTCACGCAACCGTTTTTCAGTATGTCTTAAAGGTATTGCAAGGGGCGCTAAAAAAGTAGTGCTTATGCTATCTTACCCGTCGGATGAAGTAGGCAATCACTTAGTTAGCCTTGATGCGCTTGACGAAATGGGCGTTAATCCATATACCGACGTTTTGACAGAACAAAAATACCGTGAACTTTTCGGATATAAAAAACACACCTTTACGGGAGTTGATTACGTTCAATATTATAGAACGCTTATCGAAGAACAAGGCGCTGAATGCGAAATTATTTTTGCTAACAACGCTAAGAGCATTCTTCCCCACGCTAAAAACGTACTTTGTTGCGATATTCACACAAGAGCACGCACCAAACGTTTGCTTAAAGCAGGCGGTGCAAACGTCGTTATCGGTCTTGACGACGTGTTAAGTTCGTCAGTAAACGGAAGCGGTTATAATGAAAATTACGGTCTTTTAGGCTCAAACAAGTCTACCGAAAACTCAATAAAGCTTTTCCCACGCAACTGCCAACCTATCGTTGACGCTATACAACAAAAGTTGTTTGAAGCAACGGGCAAAAAAGTTGAAGTTATGGTTTACGGCGACGGCGCATTCAAAGACCCTGTTGGTAAAATTTGGGAACTTGCAGACCCTGTTGTTTCCCCTGCTTACACCGCTGGACTTGAAGGCACGCCCAACGAACTTAAACTTAAATACCTTGCCGACAATGATTTTAAGGACCTTAAAGGTGAAGAACTTAAAAACGCTATCAAGAATGAAATTGCTAAAAAAGATTCAACCACCGTTGGTCAAATGGGTACTACCCCACGTCGCTTAACTGACCTTATCGGTTCGCTTTGCGACCTAACTTCTGGTTCTGGCGATAAAGGTACGCCTATCATTTGGATTCAAGGCTACTTTGATAACTATACTACCGAATATTAATTTTTAATATGCAAAAAGGACTTATCAATCCGATAAGTCCTTTTTTTATTTGTTTTTAATATTATTTACCAAGTTTCATACCAAACAAGGTAAGAACTGCGTTGATAAGGAAAATAACGCCTGCGATAATGCAGATGATATCCATAAGCGCCCACTTAGAAATAACAAGCAATACACCGATAACAATAGTTACAATTGAAGGAAGCATTGCCATAATACCTTTCTTATAAGTTTTAGCAAGTTCTAAAACACCTTTTATGATGAGTAAAACTCCGAAAACTAAAAGAACGATATCAGCAATAAGCCAACCACAAACTATAATTACTACGCCTATGCCTATCTCAACTAAGCCTTGAATAAGTTCTCCGTTAAGAACGTCCATTACACCAAGGACGATTAAGAGTACGCCGACTGCGGTCATTAAAATACCAAGTGAACCGCCCTGCAATATTACAAGCAACAAGCCTATAATTGCGTAAACAGCGCAAGTTACGATGTTTTTAGCTGATAAATTCAACTGTGCCTTCTTCTTTGCCATAATTTAGCCTCCTAAAATAATTATTGTATATATTATATATTATATTTTACTTTTTTGTCAACACCCGTCAAAAAAGTTTTTAAATAAATATATTCAAAATCTTTTCTTAATATGTTTAGATAACAAAAACGGCAGCTCTAAGTGCGTCAGTAATAGGGATTTTTTGGACATTACAAAAGGATAGCAAAATTTTTGCTATCCTTTTCTTTTGCTTTGCAAAACACACGACTTAACAGGGTTAAGTATAGTGTGCTACACTTTACCTATTTCCTTTCGCTCGGTTACGAGTTCTACACAGCATTTGACAATTTTCAATTTTAGTTGCTCCAACTTCATATGAATCGCAAAATTGATATCAACTTATATCGGTGGGAATTTTTGACATATATTCATTAAAATATTTTTCTTCTTTTTCTTATGCTCTTGTAAAACAACTTCCGCACCCGACAAGGCTAACACTCATACAAAGCATAAGCAAAACCGCAAGCCCAATTGTCAATAATCTTGTAATCGTTTTCATTGTCTTACTACTTTACGATATGTTCTTTTAAAGATTTATGGTAGATATATTCATTGTCCGCTTGCATATCCGACCAAAGATTGATACACTCGTCATAAATTTCGCTATTTACGTGAATTTTAAAATCGTCGTTAATTGTTGCCTTAATCCTATGGTCTTCCGTTACGATATTAGAAATATAAATAATAAACGTACCTGCATGCAAATCAACGATTGGCGTATCTTTCTTTAAGTAATACACGTCTTTTAAGTTGTGGCATTGTATAAATGCAGCGGTTTCTATTTTCTCTACCGTTTCGCTTATATATACTTTTTCCAAATCAAACAAGCAACAAAAAGCATTTGTTCTAATTTCTTTACAACCATTTTTAAGGTTTAAAATTTTTAATTCTTTTACGTCTTTAAAAGCGGAAACACCAATAAATTCAGAGAAAACATCTGCGCTTTTAATTGTCGCATAATAAAAAGCTTCCGTGCCTATTTCTTTTGCGGACACGCTAAGATTTTCTATTTTTGCGTGCGTAAAAGAGTTAGGGTTAAGCTTTATGACGTTGTCGGGGATTATCAACTCGTCGAAAATGCAATACGCAAAAGCGTAGTCGCCAATGTAATCAATTTTATCAAAACTATTAAAAGCACTTCTTCCAAGCAATAACGTAATTTCTTCATTTTCTTCTTCGCATATAGCCCCGTCAAGCAGTTGATACCTGCTGTTTGCGGACAAAGTTATGTTGTTCAATGGTGAATTTGTAAATGCTTGCGCCAACCCATTGATACGAACGTCGTTCAATTCTAACTTATTTAGATTTTTACAATTATTGAAAGCAGAAGTTTCCAACGTAATATATTCGCCCCCAAAAGATACCTTTTCCAACCCACTATTGGAAAAAGCGTATGCGCCAACCCTTTGCACGTTTTCACCTATCACAACCTCTTTCAAGGATTCGCAGGAATAAAGCGCCTTGCTCCCAATTTCTTTTATGTTTTCTCCAAACGCTATATTTTGCAAAGCAACACACCCATAAAACATTTCTTGCGGAATATACTCAAGAGAGTTTGGTAAAACGACCTCTTCCAGTTTAATGCAATTATAGAATATTCCTTCACGCAGTTCTTGATAATCACTTAGAAATATCACCTTTTTTATATTCGCCCCACTAAACGCACCCCAATTTAACTCAACGCCGTCAATTTCAATTATATCTTCCGTAAAATTTGCCCCAAAAAAAGCACGCGGCCCTATATATTCAAGATTTTTAGGATAATTTATCGTATAATTACCGTTTTCAGCAAACGCCTCGTTGGCTACATACGTAAGGGAATCAGGTAAAATAAAACTATTTGCTCTACATTCGCTAAACGCATTCTCTTCTATGGTAGTTATACCTTCTTCTATAACAACGCTTTCTATGGGCGCTGTGAGTATTCCACCCCAAATTCCTTTTTGGGGTATAAACGCTCTACTTGCAATTTTTGTTACAGGAATATTATTGTACGTGCTTGGAATTACCAAATGTAAAACAGGCAAATCGACAAAACCATTAACTTGATACGTTCCGTCCTCTAAAAGCTCAAATCCTAAATATTTGGAAGGATCAGTCTCTGTAGAATATTTATTCTTTTTGCAGGCCGAAAGGCTTATGCTCATACAAAGCATAAGCAAAACCGCAAGTCCGATTGTAAATAACTTTTTAATCTTTTTCATTGTTATTCTCCTTACATACAAGACGAAAATAAAAGAATTTTTACTCACTAAAATACTAAATAAGCTTAAAAATAAAAAAGTGCGTAGCCGAAACCACGCACCGAAAAACGCAGCCCCGCTTCTGTTGCGACACAGTTCACATCGTCCTAAGAGATGGCAAGCAAAGCCTACGTTTTTACCAAACGTAAACTTAGGACGAAAATATTTAACTGTGTAGCATAATCATTATACCATATCCTACGAAAAAAATCAATATCTAATGACTGTTTTTCAAAAAGTTGATTTCGGCATAATAAAAGAAAAATCAGACTCCTTGTGGAATCTGATTGTTTCTCCGCTTGAAAGTGCAATTTCCTATAAATTTTTAATTCTCTAAAAATCCCTTATAGGGAACGCCTTATTGCCACCGTTTTTTTTATAATCGTTTTATTATTTGTTAAGGTTTGCTTTTAACTTAGCAAGTTCGTCGTAAAGTTCGCTAGGAACTCTGGTGAGTTCACCATAGAAGCTTTCGATGCCTTCTGCTTCGCTCTTCCAATTTTCAACGTCTACGGTAAGAAGTTCTTTAATGGTATCAAGCGTAACGTCTTCTAAACCGTCGATATTGATGTCTTCTGCCTTAGGAACGTAACCGATAGGAGTTTCAACAGCGTCAACCTTGTCTTCACAACGGTCGATAATCCAATCAAGGACACGCATATTGTCGCCGAATCCCGGCCAAATGAAGTTGCCGTTGTCATCAGTTCTAAACCAGTTTACGTTGAAAATCTTGGGTTTGTTTGCAATCTTAGTACCCATTTCAATCCAGTGTTTGAAGTAGTCACCCATATTGTATCCAACGAACGGACGCATAGCCATCGGGTCACGACGTACAACGCCAACAGCACCGGTAGCGGCAGCGGTCGTTTCAGAAGCCATAATTGAACCTACGAATACGCCGTTGTTCCAATCTTTTGATTGATATACTAGCGGAGCGGTCTTAGCACGTCTACCACCGAATACGATAGCAGTTAGAGGAACACCGTTGGGTGCTTCAAATTGGTCAGAAATGCAAGGACAGTTGATAGCAGGTGCGGTGAAACGGCTGTTGGGGTGTGCACCCTTGATAGCCTTTCCGTCAGCATCTTTCATATCGCCGTTCCAAGGATTACCCTTCCAGTCGATAGCGTTCTTCGGGGGGTTCTTATCAAGACCTTCCCACCAAACTGTGTTGTCGTCAAGATTTTGAACAACGTTGGTGAAAATGGTGTTTTTCATAGTAGATTTAAGTGCGTTGGGGTTAGACTTTAAGTTGGTTCCGGGAGCAACACCGAAGAATCCGTTTTCGGGGTTTACTGCCCAAAGTCTACCGTCTTCGCCAACTCTTATCCAAGCGATATCGTCGCCTACGCATTCAATCTTATAGCCCTTTTCAAGATAAGCCTTGGGGGGAATAAGCATTGCAAGGTTGGTCTTACCACAAGCAGAGGGAAACGCAGCTGCGATATATTTCTTTTCGCCCTTGGGATTGGTGATTCCAAGAATAAGCATGTGTTCAGCCATCCAGCCTTCTGTTTTACCAAGATATGATGCGATACGAAGCGCAAAGCACTTTTTACCAAGAAGAACGTTACCACCGTAGTTAGAGTTAATACTCATAATGGTGTTTTCTTCGGGGAAGTGCATAATGTATCTCTTTTCTTCTGAAAGTTCAGCGTAAGAGTGTAAGCCCTTAATAAAGTCGCCGTCGCCCAAAGCGTCAACAACGGCCTTGCCAACTCTGGTCATGATAGCCATGTTGAGAACAACGTAAACTGAGTCGGTAAGTTCGATACCGATTTTTGAGAACTTACTTCCAACAGCGCCCATAGAATAAGGGATAACGTACATAGTTCTGCCCTTCATAACGCCCTTAAATAAGTCGTTCATAAGGTTCATTGCTTCGCCCGTTTCCATCCAGTTATTGATAGGAGCTGAGTCTTCTTTTATTTTAGAACAAATAAACGTTCTGCCTTCAACACGGGCAACGTCGTTTACAGTTGTACGGTGAAGATAGCATCCGGGCAATTTTTCTTGATTAAGTTTAATTAAAATCTTTTCTTCAACTGCCTGTTGACGGAGTGCTTCAAGCTGTTCTTCGCTTCCGTCAATCCAAACGATGTTATCAGGCTGACAGAGCGCTTTGGTTTCGTTGATAAAATCTAAAACCTTCTTGTTTGTCGTCATAATAATTCTCCTTATGTGATTCGGGGGACCCGATTTTTTACTTATAATATTATTTTGTGCAATATAACAAAAAAGTAATATCGTTATGCAAAAACTGTAAAATTCCTTTTGTTTTATTTGCGATTTTAGTTATTACTTTATGCCATAAACGAGGATTTTTGCTTAAACCTTTCTTCTTCCTCAGCGTATATTGTATCATAGATTTTGTCAAAAGTAAAGGTGTTGAAAACGTTTTTTCAAAATATTTTTTGTCTAAAATATAACAATTTTTGCATTTTGACATAACAAACGGTTATTCGACCTATTCGTTTCTTTTTTTCCTTTTTAAATCATATATATTTAAATAAAAAATTAATTGTGATTAGTGTTAAATTTTAGGTAAAGTATGTCGTTTGAAAAAAAAGTATTAATATTAAAGCGTGTTGATAACCCTTTCTCTACAAAGTTCGCCACTTCGGGCATACTTAGGATAGAGATTGAAAGCGGTGTTGCAGAACTAAACCTTTCGCTTGTAAACGTGCCCGACGTTAGCGGTGCAGAATTTTTTATGCTTTTAATTGATAAGTGCGGTAAAAAATTCTTTTTTCCGCTTGGCGCACACCCAAACCACTTGACAAAGACTTTACCCGTTTGCCCTAATATAACGGCAGGAATTTCAGCAGGTGTTTACGCCGTAAAAAACAATATACCCGTAACCATTGTGTTTTCCGCAAGTGATAAACTTTCTTTATCTTTAACCGAATTTAAAAAAGCAGTTGCCGAACGGTGTTTAGAAGATAAGCGCACAAGCGAACAAACTGAACCGTCCGAACCTTGTCCGCCAAACCCTGTTAAACCACCATACCCTCCTGCGCCCTGCCCCGACCCAACCGTTACCCCACCCGATGAATTTAAAAAAGTCGAACAATGTACGCCGTATAACGATGAAGCAGTTGCCACTGAAAATTATTATCAGTTAGAACAAGATATATCGCTTAAACTTGAACGATTAAAGGAGATTGAAAGTGAAAATTTACAGTTTGAAGATGAACTGCCTTATAAGAGATGCACGCATAAAACGCAAGAAGAATACTCGCCAACTTACTGCACTCAAAATGAAACAGACCTTAGTGGTTGCAAAAAAACTTTTGGACGACAACCGTACTATTCAACCGTTCAAAGAGAACTAAACGAAATTTTTA
This sequence comes from Clostridia bacterium, assembly GCA_017621955.1. Next base: position 10,591 of record JAGASB010000103.1, read on the forward strand.
ATAAGTTCCCAGAAGAAACACCGTTAAAAAAACTTTTTTCCGATTGCGCTTTCGTTCGCATTAATTATTCGCAAAATAAATATTACGTCGTTGGACTCATTAAAGAGAACGGTGCTGAAAAATATATTTGTTACGGCGTTCCCGGGGAATACTCTAAAAATCCACCCGAACAACTTAAAGGATTTTGCTCTTTCGTCCCTGCGTCACTTTTTAATATGACGGGGTGTGGCTATTGGATGATGTTTCAAGACGCAAACTCTGGCGACTGTATAAAAATGTCCTAAATAATGGTTTTAAAGTTTACACCCGACGGGCAAAACTGTAATAGACATAGGGATTTTTAAGCAATAACAAAAGTGTAGCCCACTATACTTCGCAAAAAGCGAAATATGGTGGGCTTTTCTTATCCACAAAAGATTAAGTTAAATAAGTGATATTTTTAGCCTTGTGGCTAAAAGTGATATGCAAGTTTTTTGCGTGATGTTTTAACCTACGGTTAAAGTTATATTATATTTGCCACAACTTTCCCGAAAGGGAAAATAAAACTTTGCGTAGCAAAATATCACTGCTTTTAGCAATATAACTTGCCGTTAGGCAAATATAGTTGTGGCGTAGCAATAATCCCTATCGCTACACCACTAACGCCCGTCGGGTGTAACTATATATAATAATGTTTATAAAATTTCTTCTATAACACCTAAGTCAAACGCTAAGCGTGAAAGAACGTATTTATCCCTTATGTCCTTAGTTGCCTTAAAACTTATAGAAAGAATGTTTTCGTCTACACCTATTTCCGATAGCGTTTTTGGTGCGTCAAGGATATTAAGCACGTTTTCTATTTGTTGGGCTGACGGAAGTTCTTCTTCAATTATTTGAATAACCTTATCCCAATTTTCAATGATAACGTCAATGCGTTTTGCGTGCTTATTAACGTCGTACTTGCCTTCCTTTTTTTCAAGCTCAATCATACTCAATGCGCCTTTGCCCAAAAACGATTTAAGTTGAGCGTTCCAATCTTCAACGTCAAAATTTTTAACGTACGTTATCGCTTTTTGCTTATCGGGCGTAATCTTTTTAATCTTTTCATAAAGCCTTGAAGCAATAAGCGTACCGACAGCACATTGTATGCCGTGAAAGTCTACCTTTAACCCAAACTCTACGCCACGCATATCCCAAACGTGTGAAAAGTAATGTTCTACCCCCGACGCTGGACGGGATACCCCCGCATAGTTCATTGCAACACCGCCAATAACAAGCCCATCAAACACTGCAAGAATAGCATCTTCATCACGTTCCATAAGTTTTTGAGCGTTTTGAACGCAACGTGATAGCGCCCCACGAACTAATTTTGCCACGTTTTCGCAGTAATATTCGCCCGTTATTAAGTTCGCTATACGCCACTCACAGATACTGACGTATTTAGCAAGCATATCACCTATGCCCGATTTAAGCATTTTTAAGGGCGCAGTTTTAAGAATATCAACGTCGCCGATAATCACGTCCGCCGCACGAGACGGTAAAGAGATTTTAAGCCCTGCCCTTGTCATTGAAGACGTTGCCGAAGCATAACCGTCCATACTTGGTGCTGTTGCAACTATTATATAAGGCTTACCAGAAACAGCGCTTACAATCTTGCCTATATCGTTTATAACACCCGAACCAATGCCGATTATAATATCACACGAACGGTCAAAGTGCATTATTGCAAGACCAACGCTTTTTTCATCGGGAACTACTTCATCGTCATTGAAAGAAAACGAAAGGACGGTAATATCTGCATCTTCTAAAAGTTTAATAACCCTTTCGCCTGCAACCTTAAACGTGTTTTTATCGGATAGAACGAAAGCCTTTTTCGCACCGAACTTTTTAACCTTTTCTGGTAATTGCGCTACAACGCCTTTTCCTGAAACAATATTTTCAACATCATAAAAGTGCTTTTTTCCACAAGCACACGGCTTGCCGTTCATCAAACGCAAATTTTCCATAATTTCTCCTTTTTATACACGTTTTATTTTACAATACAACGTATACTTTTGTCAACGAAGCACTTATTTACTTTAAAACTTTTCACTTTTTTGATTAATTACGCTATTTTAACCGCTTTAAACGTTGCTTTTTCCACAATTTGCGCACAAATACATTGATTTAATTTTTTACTACATTACCCTTTATTCCACATTGAACAAATTTATAACTTTTTTGTTTTGTTTCAACGCATAACTTACTGCTTTTTTTGCACCACTTCCGTAAGCGCTCATAAAGTTGCCCGTCAATAGTTTGTTTGCTCTTACAAACACTTAATATTATATATGTGTTTATGCTGAACTAAAAGGTAAAATTTATTTTACATATTCAAAAGGATTGAAAAAATTGTCGATTTGAATTATAATACGCACATAAAGGGGTTTGTCCACTTCCCCAATTATACACGATTCGCATCCTTTTGTACAGTATTGGGGAGGGTTTTATGGGAGAATTCTATATTCGCATCCGTTCGCTGCAGGATATTCAGGAATTTGTGGCTCTGTCCACCGCCCAGCCTTTTCGGATCCAGTTGGGTAATGAATATCCCTTAGCCAACGCCACCAGCTTTATGGCGCTGGTGAGTCTGGATTACCGCCGCCCCATCCGTGTCACTGCCGACTGCAGCGAAGCCGAGTTTTCGGAATTTCGAAAGCAGGCCGCCCGCTTTGCGGCAGAATAATTTCGTCTTCGGGTGACCGCTGATTTAGTCATCGGCCGTCTGAATACCGTCCTGGGAATACCCGGGGCGGCTTTTTTTACAAAGGAAACTCTGATGAAACCGTCTGCGGCAGACGGCGAATCTTTTGGCTCAGCCGTTCCGGGTGGCTCCCCAAAACCAAATTGACATTCCTTTGCCGTCATGGTATGATTAGAGAAGCTCTGATTAAATCGGCAAGAGCTGACTTCCGAGAGATTTTAATTCACCGGAAGGTTTGGAAAACAGAGGAATACCGGATGTATTTCCTGTTTTTCAAACTGTGCCGGGGGAGCAAAAAATCCGCTGTTCAGCCGCAGACGATTTATAAAGAGGTTCCTTAACAATATTGCAAGGGGGATTTGCCATGCAATTTCTCTGGATGGCGCTGTTTGCGCTGGGAATCGCCGGTGCGGATCAGCTGACCAAATATTTTACCGTTGCCAACATCCCGCTGCATGGCGAGATGCCGTTTCTTCCGGGAATCGTGAAGTTTACCTATGTACAAAATACCGGCGCCGCCTTTTCTTCCTTTCAGGGGATGCAGTGGCTGTTCGCCCTGATTTTTCTGGTGCTGACGGTGTTGATCATCCTGGAATACTTCAAAAAGCCCCTGCCCTTTTCCAAATTCGACCGCTGGTGCATTGCCGCGGTCTACGGCGGCGGCCTCGGAAATATGATCGACCGGCTGCGTCTGGGCTATGTGGTGGACATGATCGAAACGGAATTCATTACATTTCCCGTGTTCAATGTGGCTGACTGCTTTATCACCTGTGGTTGCATCGCGCTGATGATCCACCTGATTTTCTTCAACAAGTCTTTCTGGAAGGAAGAAAAGAAATGACGCTTTATGCCGATATGCCCGGCGAGCGGCTGGACGCCTTTCTGGCCCGCCGGGGCGAGGGGCTGACCCGCTCCGCCGCCCAGCGGCTCATCGAAGAGGGGCAGGTGTCACGGAACGGCAGACCCGGGAAGAAAAACGACAGACTGAATGTGGGCGACGAGATCGTTTTTACCGTCCCGGAGCCGAAAGCGGTGGACATCAGACCCACGGAAATGGCTCTGGATATCGTATATGAGGACGAGGATGTGCTGGTCATCAACAAGCCCAAGGGATTGGTGGTGCATCCCGCCGTGGGTCACCAGGACGACACGCTGGTGAACGGCCTGCTCTATGCCATGGGGGATGACCTTTCCGGCATCAACGGCGAGCTGCGGCCCGGCATCGTTCACCGCATCGACAAAGACACCTCCGGGCTGCTGGCGGTGGCGAAAAACGATCTTGCCCACACGGTGCTGGCATCCCAGCTGAAGGATCACACCATGGCGCGGACTTATGAGGCGATCGTCTGCGGCAGCTTCCAGGAGGACAGCGGTACCGTGGATGCCCCCATCGGCCGGCATCCCACCGACCGGAAGAAAATGACCGTCACCGCCCGCAATTCCAAAGCGGCGGTAACTCACTGGCAGGTGGTCAGGCGGTATCGGGGGTATACCCACATCCGCTGCACACTGGAAACCGGCCGAACCCATCAGATCCGTGTGCACATGGCTTATATCGGCCACCCGATTCTGGGGGATACGGTCTACGGCCACAAAAAGCCGGAACTGGGGCAGGATTCCCAGTGCCTCCACGCCGGCAGTTTGTGCTTCCGCCACCCAAGAGACGGCAGGCCGGTCATGGTCTTCGCGCCCCTGCC
>JAGASB010000104.1 GCA_017621955.1 Clostridia bacterium
TGTCTAAAAATTCTGTGTCAACGTCTAATTTATCAGCAACGTAGTTCTTAATTTCTTCAAGATACGCTTTGGAAGTATACTCTTTATATTTTTGTTGTAAATCTTCCTTTGATAAGCCGTCAATCGTTTCGGCTATAAAATATTCGGGTAAATTCGCTACGCTATCAACTATACTTTGTTCACTTAAACTCACCCCTAAAAGCGAAGAAAATTCTTCTTTGCTAACTTTGTTTTCAATCACCGCCGACCTTGCGCCTTTATTTAGCAAAAAGTTTTGCATTTCGTTTTTAATAGCGTCCACCCCGTTATCCCAGCCGTCCGACGACAGCCTTACTGCCGAACTTTCAAAACTAAGATATCCAAGTTCTAACGCCTTATCTAAATAAGTCTTTAACGCCGTCTTTGAGTCTTTGCCAATAAAATCCGAACTTTCTGTAAGTATTACGTCTGCATCTTCATTGAGCGGTTTTACACTTATTACTTTATCACTTTCGTCTATTACGAACACTACGGACGGATTAATCTCAACCATTATCGCTTTTTTGCTTTGAACGGGCGGGACAAAAAGCGACATTGAAAGAACACAAGTTAGTACAAGCACGGCAGCAACAGCCGTGGCAAGAAAATACTTAAACGTTCTTCTTTTATTTGGCAGTTTACTTACCGCAACCGAACGCTCACTATCTACGTAAGAAAGTTTAGGCAAAACGGAATCTATTTCTTTTTTCCACTTACTCTTCCAAAACAACATTACTTTTCCTCCTTTAACGCATTGCGTAGTTTTTCTACCGCACGTTTGTATTTTGACGTTATAGTCCCCGTAGGACAATCTAATCGCTGAGCAATTTCCCTATGCTTATATCCCCACAAAACGTGCAAGGTTATAATGCGCTGTTCTTCTTCGGTCAAACAACGTTCCATTGCATCGGTTACCGTACCAAAGTTATCCTTAGTATCCACTGCGTGTATATCGTCGGTAACCACTTCACGATTTTTCTTGTTTATGACGTTAATTGCGTGGTTTTTTGCAATTTGAAGTATCCAAGCCCTAGCGTTCGTACCTTCGTTAAACGACGATGCACCGTTTTTTATCTTTAAATAAACGGTCTGCATAGCGTCTTCCGTATCTTCTCTATTGTGAAAATAGGTATACAAAAACGCATATACTCCACGCCCTGTTTTAACGTATAGTTTTGAAAATGCGTCGTTATCACCACGTGACGTAAGGACAATAAGTCTTCCCAAGTCTGCTTCGCTCATTTATCTCCTTATAACACGCCTTTATCTATTAAACATCTAAAAGCGTATTTTTGTTGCACTAAATTTCAATTTTTCAATCAAATCAATAATATTTTAACAAATAATATTTTTTCTTGCAAACAAAAAACGCGCTTTTGTGTAAGAAGCGCGTTTTGTTTTTGTTTGATATTTACTTAAATTATCTTTGTTGTTGAAGGTCGTAGTGAATATCGTAAGCTTTTTCTTCTTCGGTGAATTTACGTTTGGTGTCGATAACCTTTCCGTCATTCCACTTTCTATCACCTACTTCATCAGCAGTACCCATAACGGTTACGTTTACTTGACGACGACGTGCAATAACGTGGTCCCAGTCAATGAAATAGATGTGTGCAAACAAGCCAAGGTCAAGTTTGCCATCTTTAATGGTTAAGGTTTCGCTTCTGCCAAAGAATACAGAACGGAGGTGTCCGTCAGTGTTCATTGAAGAATAGTCGCCTGGTTCATTAACGTGTCTACCATATTGAGCGTGGATAGGACCAGGGTGACGATATTGATGTTCTTCTGCAAAGTCAGGAATCATCTTTCTCATGATATCAAGAAGGTCGTGTTGAAGATATTCAAGGTCGAAAGAGTCGATATCGTGTGAACATTCTTGAACCATTACAGAACAAGTAGTGTGGTGTGATACGATTGCAACCGTACCGTTCTTAACGCCAGATGCTTCTACGATTTCAAGAATTTCTTTTCTGATATCGTGGAAAGTAGGTATCCAACCTCTTGATTGAAGTTCGATTTCTTTTTGGAAAATTTTGAATTCCATAATGAGTTTCTCCTTTTAATATATATTATATTTTTTATTTTTTCGTTGAATGGGTGCGCTTGCGAAGAAGC
>JAGASB010000105.1 GCA_017621955.1 Clostridia bacterium
ACCCTTATTTTAGGTTCAGTTCCTGATGCACGAATCATTAAACGATCTTTACCACCAAGTTCTAAGTTATACCTTGTAACTTCTTTTCCTAACTCTTCGCTGTTCATAACACGGAATTTATCATCAACAATTATATTTTTATTAACTTGTGGATAAAGTTCTATTTCAAATGCTTCCGACATTGTTGTTTTTTGCTTGATAATCATATTTGCCACAATTATTGCAGTTAATATACCGTCACCTGTCGTTGCAAGTTCTTTTAATATAACGTGACCACTTTGCTCACCGCCAAGCGACAAATCTTTTTCGATAAGTTTTGCAAGAACATATTTATCCCCGATATCTGTTCTTATTAAATTTATACCTTCGTTATTCAAGTCTTCTTCTATTGCCATATTAGTGTGGCTTGTTCCAACCACGGTATTTAATTTTAATTTTCCTTGACTTTTTAGATATTTTGCAAGACCAAATATAATCATATCTCCGTCAATAATTTTACCCTTTTCATCGACTGCAATAAGCCTATCAGCATCACCATCAAAAGCAAAGCCCATATCGGCTTTGTATCTAAAAACTCTTTTAATGAGATTTTCGGGGTACAATGCACCACAGTTATCATTTATTTTTAGTCCGTCGTTCACGCAGTTTGCAGCAATAACGCTTGCCCCTAGTTTTCTAAACACTTCGGGTGCTATTCTATGCGCAGCACCGTACGCACCATCTAGAACTATTGTTTTTCCTTTGAATGTGTTTTCACTTGCGCCGACCAAGTATTTTTTATACAATTTTGCCAAGTTAAAATCTTGAACGTAAGTTCCTATGTTTGGAAAGTCGTTGATTTTTTCACGAATAAAGCATCTTTCAATCCTTTCTTCTTCCTTGTCAGAAAGTTTATATCCTTCACTATTAAAAACCTTTATTCCGTTATATTCACCGCTATTATGCGACGCACTAATCACAATACCGTAATCAGCCTTTATCTTTTTAGTGATATACGCAATACCAGCAGTTGGAACAACGCCAACGTCAATTACGTGCGCACCACCACTCATTGCACCATTTGCCACAGCAAGTGTAAGGTATGTATTAGAAACACGAGTATCGCAACCTATTAACACCGTGGGATTTTCTTTTAAAATTGATAAGGCATTGCCTATCTTAAACGCAATGTTTTGAGTTAAATCTTCATTTACTCTACCCCTTAAACCATCCGTACCAAAAAATAAACCCATATCATTTACTCCTTAAAAGTCTTTAAGTATTCGTGCGCCCTGTTTTCTTTAACTTGTTGACGCACACGGCCTATAACAAAATCATCGCTTTTAACGTTTTCCGTTAACGTAGTTCCTGCACAAACGTAAGAATTACTTTCTATCACTAACGGTGCAATAACGTTGCAGTTACTACCTATAAAACAATTATCACCAACGGTGGTTCTATTTTTTTCTCTGCCGTTATAATTAACAAAAATTGCACCACAGCCGATATTACAACCCTCCCCTATATCAGCATCTCCAACGTATGCTAGGTGACTGACTTTACTGTCTTTACCTACTACGGCATTTTTAATTTCAACAAAGTTCCCTATCTTTGCGTTATCTTTAATTACAGCTTTTGGTCTTAAACGTGCAAAAGGTCCGATAGAACAGCCTTTCCCGATTACAGCCTTTTCACTTTGACTGTTGTTTATAACCGAACCACTATCTATAACCGTATCAACAATATAACATCCCGGCAATATAGTAACGCCATCTCCGATAATTGTTTCACCCTCAATTCTGTTATTTTCATATATAGTAACATTGTTACCTATTTTAACTGTCTTATCAATAAAAATTGACTTTTTGTTTTTTAGGCATAAATTTTTACCGCAAACATATTTCATAGCTATCCCCTCCTATATAATATATGCAAACAAAAAAATTGTCGTTACACGTTTTTATATTTTATATGTAATTTTTACGCTAATCAAGCAAATTTTTGCGTTGAAAATGTTACAAATTGCGTGTTTTTGGCATAAAAACGCCTAATTGTATTAATTTTTATGTTTTCACGATTTTAAAATTTGGGGGTAAAAATTTAAAAAATAAGACTTAATTATAGTTTTACATACAAAAATGCAAATCGTGAAAACAAATCTCGTACAGAAAAAAATATTTTAAAAAATTTTGACGTACATTTTTATACTATTACGCCCTTTAATTGACTAAATATATTTACTGTGATATAATTATGCTATATGATTTGTTTTGTAATTGCGTTACAATCCGAAGCAAATTCGTTGCTTGATAGGGTTGAAAATTTAAAAGAAATTAAACTTGCTGATAAAAAGGCTTATACCTGTACACTTTGTGGCGCTGAAACTGTTATAGCAATAAGCGGTATAGGTAAAGTTAGCGCTGCTCTTACTACGCAACTTTTGATAGACAAATACTCCCCCACACATATTTTTAACTTTGGAACTTGTGGCGGAATGAACGAAAGTGTTCAAATTTTGAAGTATTATGCTATTGAAAAGTGCTGTCAATACGATTTTGATTTAAGCGAACTTGACAACGTGCCTGTTGGTTATATCCAAGAATATGACACGGTATATTTTAGCACCTACACAAAAGGACTAGATTTTTTAGAGAAACGCAATCTTGCTAGCGCAGATAAATTCACTAATAAAGAAAAAGACATCGCCTTGATTAATTCTATGAATTGTAGCGTATGTGATATGGAAGGCGGTGCAATCGCACAAGTTTGCACGTCAAATAACGTTCCCCTTGTTATGATAAAAGGCATATCCGACGTTCAAGGTAGTGGAACAGCCCCTGAGCAATTTTATAAAAACTTAAAAGCAGTTGGTGCGGGCTTTCCCGACGTAATAATAAGTGCCGTTAAATGCATATTAAAATAGCAATTCAAATAAACGTATTAATAAACAATAAAGCAAATGTATATTTAAACAAAGCAAAAAAATAGATGCTTGTAGGAGAAAGTATTTATGAGCGAAAAAATTTATAAAAACGTTAACTTTAAGCAATGTATCAACACTATTATTTGGTCGATTATCGGTCTTGTGGTGTTTTTGATACCTATGACATTTGGTAGCGCAGGTCTGCGTTGTGCTTATGAAGGTGCTCCCTTTATCGGCGATGGTACTTTGGCTAGTATTCAAGCTGCTAATGCTGTTGGATTAGTTTCAGTTTTCCATCTTGAAGCTCAAATGGTTGAAACGGTTGCTAATCTACTCAATCTTGCAACAACAATTTATATTGGTATCCTTGCAATGAACGTTTTATTCTGCTTGTTGCTATTCATTACACGCTCTCAAATTTTAAGACTTATATTTAAGATTATAAGCATTTTAGCAGGATTTTTTATGATAATTAACTTATTCTGCAATCTTGCGCACATAATAGGTTTTGCAGGTTTGTTTATTATGGGTGATGCACCTATGGACAATATTATGTTAGCACTTGAATCAAGTGGTATACTCTTTGCACTTGGTATGATGGTTCTTTCTGGTAGGCTTGCCTATAAACAATTTAAGTGGTACGATAAGCGTTATTAATACTTAAAACAACCAAATTAAGATTATTATAAAATATAAACCATATTACATTTTATCACTAAAATGAGCCCTACACGCACAGTGTGGGGCTCATTCTTTTTAATTTAAGAAAATTTTATATTATTTAATAAAATTTGTTTTAATCTTTTTTTCTTGTTCTGGAAGCAAAACACCGCTCTCTTTACCAGCGTTTATGCACTTTATTAGCCATGCCATATTGTTACCAAGTGTGCGCATAGTTTGCATACCTTCTTCATCCTTTTCTGCATCATTTGCGTTGCTACCGAAAACCATATTCCAATACTGCGATGAAACTACTGGCATATTATTTATCATAAAATATTTATTTATAATATCAATAGTAGAAGTTGTGCCTGCACGACGTGCAACGGCAACTGCTGCGGCTGGCTTATTAGCGAACGATTTTTTAACAAAAAACACTCTATCTAAGAACGATTTCAACGTACCGTTAAGTGAAGCGTAATACACGGGACTTCCAACAACCACTCCATCAGCTTGTTCAATTTTAGGAATAATTTCATTTACTGTATCATCTTTAACACATTTACCTAGTTTAA
>JAGASB010000106.1 GCA_017621955.1 Clostridia bacterium
CTTCACCCTTAAACACGTTGAGTTTTTTACCAAAGTCGTTGATAATTCTAGATAGAGAACTCTTAAACCCTTCAAGGTGAGTACCGCCTTCTTCGGTGTTTATGTTGTTAGCAAAAGCATAGATTACTTCGTTATAAGTTTCGGTGTACTGAACAGCAACTTCGACTTCGGTATCACCGTAAAAGATATCAAAATATACGGGTTTATCAAAGAGCGGACCTTTATTGCGACTTAAATCTTCAACAAAGTGCGCTATACCACCTTCATAGTAGAAAGTATCTTCACGCTCTCTTTCTGCACGCTTGTCGATTATCTTAATCGTTAAGCCTTTATTTAAGTATGCAAGTTCACGAAGACGGGTTTTTACGGTATCATAGTTAAAGTCAACCGTTTCAAAAATCTCATCATCGGGCATAAAGGTTACCCAAGTACCTGTAAAATCTGCATCGCCAACAACTTTTAGCGGTGCTTGTGGAATACCCCTATTATAAGTTTGTTTGTGGTGTTTGCCGTTTTGGAAAACTTCAACGTCAAGCCATTCGGAAAGAGCGTTAACAACCGACAAGCCTACACCGTGAAGACCGCCTGAGATTTTATATCCGCCACCACCGAACTTGCCGCCTGCGTGAAGCTTAGTCAAAACGACTTCTACGGCTGAAATTCCTTCGGTATGGTGAATAGCGGTAGGTATGCCCCTACCGTTGTCTTTTACTGTACACGAACCGTCGCCGTTAAACTGAACGATTATGGTATCACAATGTCCATTATTCGCTTCGTCAATAGAGTTGTCCACAATTTCTTGAACAAGGTGATGAAGTCCACGAACGTCAGTAGAACCGATATACATACCCGGTCTTTTTCTAACAGGGTCAAGACCTTCAAGTACTTGAATTTGGCTTTCGCCGTAATTGCTTTCCGTCTTAATTTTTTCTTCCATCGCTACACCTTAAATTTCGTTTATTTTTTATGGTTTTATTATAACATATTTTTTAATTTTTTACAAGCGTAAAATGGCATAATTAAAACTATTTATAGTTTTAAAGAGTAAAAATCGGTACTTTTTTATAAAATTAAATAAAAGGAATAAAAACAATGAATATACACATACTTATTTTACAAAAAACTAAGGAGAAAAACTATGTCAAAATGCAAAACTTGCAGTAAAAATATTACCGACGGAAACGAACTTGGTTGCCCCAATTGCGGAGCAAGACTTTGTACCGACTGTGCAAAAAACACTTTGAGAATTTGCCCGTATTGTTATTATGACCTTGAATATATGGGATAATCAAAAAACGTCGCTTTTCTTTTCAAAGCGACGTTTTTTGTTTGGTTAGTCCTTGATGTTTTTCACGTTTTTTCCAAAGTATAAAACCGTATAAATCGTTGATTAAAAATATTAAAAAACATACTGCAACAGAAATATTGCTAATTTCTTTTATTGTAGCAAGTGCCCAAAGCACTATTAAAACTATATCGTTCATAGTATAAGCTATTGCATAATAAGTGCTTCGTTTTATCAAGAGATAAGATGCCCAAAAACTTGTAAAGATAGAAATTGTACTTACCATTAAATTGTTCGTATTGAGCGCTTTAAGTATAAAATAAAAGGCTACTGTTACAGTTATCGTTAGGATTAAACACAATACCTTATCGCCACAAGAAAGTTTAGAAATTTTAACTACGTTTTCGCCTTTTTTATACGGATTGCGTGCCCAGCTGATTATTGAAAACACCGAAAGCGGTATCATTAAACATACGCTGATTAACACTTCGCCATAGTAAGCAAGCCCAAATGATTTAACACTATAAAATATGGCAAAGATAAAGGATAGCACTTGACCTATAACGTGTCCTTTTGCCATAAATATTAGCATTGTTACACCCGTGATTATGGACATAAAATTTAAAAGGTCAAACGGTCCAATAAAACTTGTTACACTAACTATAACAAGTGAAAATAAATATATAATCCAGTCGATTTTATCAAGCAATTTGAAAGGGTTTTTCATAGTTCTCCTCTGTAAAAAAGCACCCTAAACGCATCTTCAAAGACCTAACGATACGCATAGAGTGCATAGTAAATTACCCGGTGGCAATTCAATACGTTATTAAATTTAATTTAAAAAATTTTTATTCGGCTTTTAAGTAATCTTCGTGTATATTTTCTATAAGCTTTTTTTCCATCTCTCCTTGACCTTTAATTTGACACCTGTCAACTTCTTTAAACGCCTTCTTGAAAAACATATCGAGATTATCCCTTTCGCCCTTTATATATACTAAATATGCCAATTTAACACGCACGTTGGTTACGCTATTGACGTTGTTTAAGTATTTTTCAAGTTCATAAACTAAATCGTCGGCAACATCTTCGTCGTAATTAAAAGTACAAGCATCGTAAAGCGCATCGGTTTTTACTAAATTTATATATCCTTTTGGTAAATATTCTTCTAACGAAAGCAACCGTTTAGTGATAGCCTTTGCATTTTCGTAATCTTTCGCATCAAGATAATAGTAATAACGTGCATTTAAAAGCATTGCAAACGTTGGGTCGTCTTCGGGAAGTTGAGGAAGATTAAAATAGAGTTCTTTATCAATTTCAGACGGTCTTTTGCCGTTATACATTTCCGCTTGAATTTTAAGAAGATTAACCGTTACTTTTGCTTGTGCATCTTTTCGTTTTAATCCATATATCACAGCACCGTCGTTTCTCACGCCAAGGCTAGACGTTGGAAGTGCACTACCAAAGAAATAGTAAGCGCCTATGGGCAAAAACATAACCCATATAACGTAAACCCAAACAGGTAAAAAAGTTAAAAATAAAGCAGGGATACCAAAAAGCATAAAGATAAACGATGCTATCATTCCACCCCTTGTCATATTTTTAAGCCTTTTTTCTATATTATCAGTATGGGTCGGTATCATTTGTGTATAACCAGCTTCTTCACCAATCATTACAAATTTAAAAACAGTTTTTCTTTTAACTTTTGTCCAACACAAAAACCAAACGACCATTTCAGAAAAGGCAAATCCGTTCTTCTTTCCGCTAAACAAGTGTCCAAGTTCGTGCATAAGTGCGTGAATAAACCCTGCAACGATAGCACCTACCAAAAATTTAAGACCTGCTTCAAACATAGTTCCGCCGTAATTTGTATTGCAAGTATAAATTGCAACAAAAAGCGTACCTAATGTTATTGCCATTGTTATAAGATAGTTTGTTATATTTACTCTTCTACTCATAATTTTCTAACCTTTTCATTAAATATCCTTCAAGATTATCCTTTTCGCTTACAGTTATTTTGTCCACACCAACCATCGTGAGTATTGCAAGCGTAACCGCACAGCCACCTGCAATGACCTCTGCACGTTCCTTTTGAAGCCCTTTTAGTTCACGGCGCTGTTCAACCGAAAGCGAAAAAAGTTTATCGTTTAAGCGCATTAACGTTTGCACGTCAATAGCGTATCCGTCAACTTTATTCGGGTCATAGGGGTCAAGTTCTTGCAGTATTGAAGCAAGACTTGTAGCCGTTCCACC
>JAGASB010000107.1 GCA_017621955.1 Clostridia bacterium
ATACCTTTGTGGACTTTGTGTAGTTTTGGGACATATTTATCCTGTAATATTTAAGTTTAAGGGTGGAAAGGGTATCGCTTCAACCATAGGTGTATTCATCGTGTGTGAGTCAGTTTACGGTTGGGAATGGGCGGTTATAATTATAATGGCACTTGTTGCGGCACTTGCGTTTATTTATCTTACCGAATTTGGTGCAATGGGTTCATTTATTGCTATAACACCACCTGCAATCGGTAGTTCTATAAGACTATACGTTACTTATGCACAAACAGTAAGTGAAGTATGTTTTGCGTTTCACATTGTTACAAATATGCTTATTTTTGCGATTTGTTTATTTACTTGGTTTGCACATAGACGTAACATTGAACGTATGCTAGCAGGTGATGAACATCCAACGTCTATAAAAGAAATGGTTATCAAGATGAAAGCAAAAAAAGCACAAGCAAAAGAAGCGGAAGAAAATAATAAAAACGCCTAATAGTTTAATTTTTTTGTCTTAAATAACAAAAAATTTCATAACAAAACAAAACCTTTCATATATTATTTGTGTAATATGTGGGAGGTTTTTTTATGGAAAAATACGATATTTATAAAGATATCGCAACCAGAACGGGTGGTGATATATATATTGGTGTAGTTGGACCGGTAAGAACGGGAAAGTCTACGTTTATAACTCGGTTTATGGAAAAAATGGTAATTCCAAACATAAGCAATAAACTACAAAAACAAATAGCAACGGACGAAATGCCACAGTCTGCCGACGGTAAGACTATTATGACAACTCAACCCAAATTTGTACCGGCAAACGGTGTAAAAGTACAATTTAAGAATAAATCGACAGCAAACGTTAGATTAGTTGATTGTGTTGGGTATTTTGTTGACGGTGCAGTTGGGCACGAAGAAGACAATAAACCACGTCTTGTAAAGACACCTTGGAGTGATAAAGAAATTCCTTTTGAGAGCGCTGCTGAAATAGGCACAAAAAAGGTTATTAACGAATATTCGACTATCGGCATAGTAGTAACCACTGACGGCAGTATAGGTGAAATTGCAAGAGAAAGTTATATTCAACCCGAAAATAGAGTAATCAAGGAACTTAAAGCGTTAAAAAAACCCTTTGTAATAGTTCTAAACAGCAAGTCGCCCGAAAGTGAGCAAGCGATAAAACTTGCAGTTGAACTTGAAAATAAACACGGTGTTCCCGTACTATGCTTAAACGTTGACAAAATGAATAACGACGATATAAGCGCCGTTATGGAAAAAGTTTTGTTAGAGTTCCCGATGCGTGGACTTAACGTAAACATTCCTAAATGGATGCAAGCATTGCCTAGTGAAAATCCCGTTATTCAAGAAATTATTAGCGGACTAAAAGACGCATCTAGTTCAGTTGTGAAAATGAGTGATTTTACAGCGTTTAACGATTTATTTAATGAAAACGATAAGTTTGAGCCTATTGAACTTAAAGAATTAAAGCTTGGCGACGGATTTTCAGAACTAGAAGTTAAGGCGAAAGACGGTTTGTATTTTAATGTTTTATCTAGTGAGTGTGGAGAACAAATTAACGACGACTTTGAACTTATAAATTACATAAAATCGTTTGCGGCTGAAAAGCGTAAGTTTGCTAAAATTAAAGATGCTTTAAGCGATGCCGAAGAAAATGGCTACGGTGTTGTTTTGCCCACCATTGAAGAAATGAATTTAGAAGAACCTGTACTTGTAAAACAAGGCGGTAGATATGGCGTAAAATTAAAAGCGTCAGCACCAAGCCTACATATAATGAAAGTTGACGTTTCAACCGAAGTTGCGCCGACTGTTGGCACAGAAAAACAGGGTGAAGACCTTGTAAATTATATAATGAATAAGTTTGAAGATAATCCTGCGGGCATTTGGGAAACCAATATGTTCGGTAAATCACTTCACGACCTAGTAAACGAAGGTCTTGCGGGTAAACTTACAGCTATGCCCAAAGAAACGCAAGGCAAAATGAGAAAGACGCTTACAAGGATTGTGAATGAAAATAAAGGCGGAATTATTTGTATTTTACTTTAAAGTTATTTGAAGATTATATATAATTGCAGAAAACACAGCGATAATGCTGTGTTTTCTGCATATAACTAATTGTTTTTATATTTAATAATAAATCGTTCAAGTAGTGCAACGGCAACGTACATAAGTGCTGCAAGTATACATAGAATTACGGTAGATGCCATAACCAAATCAAGTTTAAACACTTGACCGCCGTACACTATTAAATATCCAAGACCTGCCCTTGAAACAAGATATTCACCCATAATAGAGCCAACCCAAGCCATGCCTACGCTTATTTTTAACATACTGATAAAAGTTGGCATACTGCCGGGGATAACAAGTTTATATAATATCTGGAACTTGTTTGCGCCCATAGAACGAAGCAACAATATTTTGTTTTTGTCAGTGGCAAGAAAACCGTTTAGCATAGTAATTATAGCAACGATTATGCCTATAAGTACTGCCATAAATATAATAGATTTACTACCGCTTCCAAACCAAACGATAATGATAGGGCCTAGGGCAATTTTAGGTAAACTATTTAAAACAACTATATATGGCTCTAATACTCGCCTAAGAAAATCAGACCACCATAATAATAGGGCAATAAAATAGCCTAATCCTACTGCAATTAAAAACCCTAATACCGTTTCATAAAGCGTTATCCAAATATGGAAAAATAAGTCATTTTCAACAAATAGACTTTTTATCGTGTTTACAATTCTTGACGGGCTTGAAGAAATAAAGGGGTCTATTATATTAGTAGTAGCAAAGAGTTCCCATAGCCCGATAATAAGCGCTAATATTAAAAAGCGTGATACCCATATAAACACATTTTCTCTTTTTGTTTTTTTTACAAATAGGGTATGCTCCTTAGAAAATTCTTTTTCTTTTTTCATTAGTTTAATTCCCTCCAAATTTGTTCAAACAAAAGACCGAAATCTTTGCTTTCACGTCGGCGTATAGGGGTACTGCCGTCAAGCTTTGGTTTGAATATAGATTTAACCTTTGCAGGTCTATCGGTTAGCACTATGATTTTGTCTGACATAGAGATTGCTTCCGATATGTCGTGAGTTACTAAAACGGCAGTTTTTCCCTCAGCTTTTATGATGCTGTATACGTCGTCGCAAACGGCAAGTCTAGTTTGATAATCAAGGGCGGAAAAAGGTTCGTCAAGGAGCAGTAATTTTGGGTTTGAAACAAGTGTTCTAATCAACGCAACACGCTGGCGCATACCGCCTGAGAGTTGTTCAGGATAATTCTTCCTAAAATCAATTAAGCCGTATTTTTCAAGTAAAGAGAGAGCGAAATTCTTGTTTTCTTCACTTAGTTTGCCTTTAATTTCAAGTGGCAAAAATATGTTTTTTTCAATCGTTCGCCACGGAAACAGTTGGTCCTTTTGCAACATATATCCAAGATTGTTTCCAGGCTTAATTACACTTTCGCCGTCAAGTAAAATTTTCCCGTTACTTGGTTTTATCAGCCCTGCGATTAGCGAGAGAATTGTAGTTTTGCCACAACCGGACGGACCTATGATAGAAACAAATTCTCCATCGTGGCAATTAAAACTCAGCCCGTCGATTGCGGTTATTTCGTCGGTAAGCGTTTGATAGGTAAGTGAGACGTTGATAAATTCTAAAAGTTTTTTCATAATTTTTTTCCGCCGTAAAATTTATAAGTTTTTATCCGAAGATTTCTTTTGCAATAGAGTTGTCGACAATTTTATCGAAAGGTACACGCGCGGTTAATTCGTTTGCGTTTTCCATAATGTCTTGAAGTCTCGTAAAGCTTTTTTCAGTAGCTTGCAAATCGGTTTTCCACGCATCTATGCTCTTATAACTTTTGATTGATGTTTCAATCGACTTGATTGTCGTTGACGGGAACTGCTTTACAATAGCTTCTGCAACTTCGTACTCTGAGTGTGTAGCCATAAATTCGTGTGCCTTTTTCAAGCCTTTCATAAACGATTTAAGCGTTTCTTGATTGTTTTTAATATAACTGCTTAAAGCGATAAACGACGTGTACGGGATTTCACCGCCTTGCGCACCGACACTAGCAACAATGTGCCACTGTCCGTTTGCTTGGTATTCAGAAGCTGTCGGTTCAAAAACCGTACAATAATCACCCGTACCGCCTAAAAACGCACTTGTCATTAAGTTGAACTGAACGTCGAAATTGAGCGTAAAGTCAACACCGTTTTCCATATCTAGTTCGTTTAAGATATATTCAAACGTCATTGCGGGAACACCGCCCTTTCTTCCAGCTAAAATTTCTTTACCTTTTAAGTCGGTCCACTTAAAGTCGGGTTGTGGGGTTTTTGAAACTAAAAACGCACCGTCTTTTTGTGTTAATTGCCCGAAAACCTTAGGGTAATCTGCTTTATTTTGGTTGTAAACGTATATAACCGTTTCAGGGCCCATCAAGCCGATGTCGGCGGTATTTGATAATAGTGCAGTCATTGATTTATCAGCTCCGCCACCGTTTGTCAGTTCAATTTTAAGTCCTTCTTCTTCAAAATAGCCGTTTTCTATTGCTAGGTACAGGGGTGCATAGAACACCGAATGGGTAACTTCGTTAATGCGAATTGTTTTTTGTCCGCTTTGGTTGGCGCACGCTGTTACGGGTGCTAACAGAAGTAGACAAGATAAAATAAACGTTAGAATTCTTTTCATTAAAACCTCTCCAATAAATTTTTTTATATTTCATTTTATGAAA
>JAGASB010000001.1 GCA_017621955.1 Clostridia bacterium
AGCTGTAAGGACCGGTTGAACGTGCGTGAATCTTATCGTCAACCAAGTGGATAAGCTTAATCATATACATTTGACCAACGGTTACTCTGTTTTCAAACGGTTCGCCCGTTCTTCCATCGTAAAGTTGAATCTTTCCGTCAACTTCGCCGTCGGGGTTTACTATATTGTTTTCTCTTAAAAGTTCTTTAATATCGCTTTCGGTTGCACCGTCAAATACTGGGGTAGCAATCTTCCAGCCAAGTTGTTTACAAACAAGACCTAAGTGGACTTCAAGCACCTGACCGATGTTCATACGCGAAGGAACGCCTAGTGGGTTCAACACGATTTGAAGCGGTGTACCATCAGCCATAAACGGCATATCAGATTCAGGGAGAATTCTTGAAATAACACCCTTGTTACCGTGACGGCCTGCCATCTTATCACCGATAGAGATTTTACGCTTTTGAGCGATGTAAACTCTAACAAGTTTGTTTACGCCGGGAGATAATTCGTCTTTGTTTGCACGAGTGAATATTTTAACGTCTACAACGATACCACCTTCACCGTGTGGAACTTTTAAGGACGTATCCCTAACTTCCCTTGCCTTTTCACCGAATATTGCACGGAGCAATCTTTCTTCGGGGGTAAGTTCAGTTTCACCCTTAGGCGTAACCTTACCAACAAGAATATCACCACTGTTTACTTCTGCACCGATTCTAACGATACCGTCTTCATCAAGGTCTTTAAGTGCGTCTTCACCAACGTTGGGGATATCTCTTGTAATTTCTTCTTCGCCAAGACGTGTATCACGGGCTTCGATTTCGTGTTCTTCAATGTGAATTGTAGTAAATACGTCTTCACGAACAAGTTTTTCTGAAAGCAAGATAGCGTCTTCGTAGTTATAACCTTCCCAGCTCATAAAGCCGACAAGAATATTACGTCCAAGTGCAAGTTCACCGTTCTTTGTTGAAGGACCGTCCGCAATGGTCTGACCCTTTTCAATCCTTTCGCCTTTATCGACGATAGGTCTTTGATTTAAGCAAGTGCCTTGGTTAGAACGTTCAAATTTTTTCAATACGTATTGTCTTTCCGTGCCATCGTCTTCGGTAATTACGATAAGGTCGCTTGACACAGACTTAACTATACCGGCGTTTACAGCGTTTACCATAACGCCTGAGTCGTA
This sequence comes from Clostridia bacterium, assembly GCA_017621955.1. Next base: position 1,163 of record JAGASB010000001.1, read on the forward strand.
AGCGATACGGCGTTCGATACCCGTTGCTACGATAGCGTTTTCAGGGCAAAGTAGTGGAACTGCTTGACGTTGCATGTTAGAGCCCATGAGCGCACGGTTGGTATCGTCGTTTTCAAGGAACGGAATAAGCGCAGTTGCAACTGAGATAAGTTGCTTTGGCGAAACGTCCATATAGTCCATTTTTTCTTTAACGTCTTCGGTAATTTCATCCCTATGACGACAAGAAACACGGTCGTTCACAAAATATTTGTTGTCAACAAGTGGTTCGTTTGCCTGTGCAACGATGTAGTTATCTTCTTCATCAGCGGTAAGGTAGTCAACGTGTTCGGTAACTATGGTTTCGATAGAACCGTCAGCGTTCATAGTGTGTTCAACCTTTCTATAAGGTGATTCAATGAAGCCGAATTCGTTTACTTTTGCAAACGCTGCAAGTGAAGATATAAGACCGATGTTCTGACCTTCTGGTGTTTCTATCGGACACATTCTGCCGTAGTGAGAGTGGTGAACGTCACGCACTTCAAAGGTTGCACGGTCACGGTTAAGACCGCCAGGTCCTAACGCTGAAAGTTTTCTCTTGTGGGTAAGTTCTGCAATCGGGTTGGTTTGGTCCATAAACTGCGAAAGTTGTGATGAACCGAAGAACTCTTTAATAGCAGAGCTTACGGGGCGAACGTTTATTAAACCTTGGGGCGAAACGTCCTTGGGGTCTTGCGTTGCCATTCTTTCTTTGATAACCCTTTCAAGTCTTGCAATACCGATACGGAATTGGTTTTGTAAGAGTTCGCCTACTGAACGAACACGACGGTTACCAAGGTGGTCGATATTATCAACGGTGTTGATATCGAACGCTAAATCAAGGTTTACTGATACAGATGCAACGATATCGTCAACCGTGATGTGTTTGTGGTTTAATTTTTCAATAAGAGGACGAAGCGTCTTTCTAGTTTCTGCGTCAAGCTTTTCAGGAAGTTCGCTTTCAGCAAGCTTATAGTAAGCAACGCACGCATTGATAAACTTAATTCTAGTTTCACGAGCTTTTTCGTCGTTCTTCTTGTCTTCGGGCTTTTCTTCTTCACCCAAATCGCTCTTGTCGTCAAGATAGAAAATGTCGTTGATTTCTTTCTTTAAGATTTCAGCCGTTTGTTCTACGCCGTTTTCCATAGCGGTAGCATAAACTGTCTTAGAGAATTCAAGCGTGGGATAATAAACGTATTTTAAAAGACCGAATGCGTTGGGGTCTAAGCCTGTAACTTCTTTAAAGTTTACAACGTTGTTAGCAATGATTTTATGCTTTTCACCGTTGATGTCTGCATAGAATTCGTTGATGCCTGCGTTTTGAATATCTTCGGCTTGACCTTTTGTAATAATTTGACCAGCGGTTGCCAAAACTTCGCCATCGGGACTGATAACGTCTTCAAACGACTTTAAGCCAACGATTCTTGCGCCAAGACGCAAGCGTTTATTAAATTTATATCTACCAACCCTTGCCAAATCGTATCTTCTTGCATCGAAGAAAAGATTTTTAAGGTGTTGCTTAACTGCTTCTTCGGTAGGAATTTCACCCGGACGGAGACGACGGTAAAGTTCGATAAGACCGTCGCTTTCAGACTTAGACGTATCCTTATCAGCAGTATCGGCTATCATTTTGTTTCCGCCGAAAAGTGAATTCAACGCATCGTCGCTTCCAAAGCCTAACGCACGGAGAAGAACGGTTGCGGTGAGTTTTCTAGTTCTATCAACGTGAACCCAAAGAACGTTTTGTGAGTCTTGTTCAAATTCAAGCCAAGCGCCCCTTGAAGGTATAACGGTGGTATCGAAAAGTCTCTTTCCCGACTTGTCCATTTCCGAACCGTTATAAACGCCGGGAGAACGAACTAATTGAGAAACTATAACCCTTTCAGCACCGTTGATGATAAACGAACCGTTGTCGGTCATAAGCGGGAAATCGCCCATGAAAACTTCTTGGTCGATAACTTCGTCGGTAACCTTGTTTACAAGCCTAACCTTAACACGAAGCGGAAGTGCAAAAGTAGCGTCCCTGTCCCTGCATTCCTTTTCATCGTACTTTGGCTTGCCGTCAAGGCTATAATCCAAGAAATACAATTCAAAGTGGTCGGAATAGTCCGTGATTGGTGAAAAGTCTTCAAGGACTTCGCCTATGCCGTCTTTAATAAAGGCGTCGTAGGAGTCTTTTTGGATTTTGACAAGATACGGAAGTTCAATAGCTTCTTTAATCTTACTGAACGTTCTTCTTTTGACCTTGCCACATTCGATTTCGGGTAAAATTCGTGTCATCGAAACACACTCCTTAAAAAAATTTAAATTTTTCTTCCACAGGTTTACAAAACCAAAAAAAAGTTGTATAATAAACCTTGTTGGAAAAAGTTAATATCAATTTGCCGATTTTTAGTGTTTTACTACCAAAAATCGTTATTTTTTAGCCGTTTTTTTTGAAAAAGGCGATAATAATCGATATTAACCTATCATAATACATTTTATAATATTACCTTAATTTGTCAAGATTGTCAACTGTTTTTAGGTTTATTTTAAAATTATTTTGGTTTTTAGTGCTTTTTCGACAAAACTTGCTACAAAAACATCAATTAGAAAAAGGGTTTTTATGCGTATAGATAAATTCTTAAAAGTTTCAAGACTACTAAAACGCCGTACTATCGCAAACGAAGCGTGCGACGGCGGTAGGGTTAAAGTCAACGGCAGGTCGGTTAAGCCGTCTTGTAAGGTTAAAGAGGGTGACGTGGTTGAGATAGGCTTTAACAGCGGTACGGTTAAATTTAAGGTTTTAATGATTAAAGAAACGGTTAGAAAAGAAGAAGCCGAAAAACTTTACGAAATTATTGCGGAGTAATATATATAATGAAAGTATCACTTATTATTGCTTGTGCGGGTTGTGGCGCTCGCACAGGGTTTAAAGAAAATAAACTTTTGTATAAAACGGACGGTTATACGGTGGTTGAACGCACACTCAAAGCATTTAACGATAGCGGACTTATCGACCAAATTGTTATAAGTGCGTCAGAAAAAGATTTTGACGTTATAACTTCCATTTCAAACGGCGCAACAGTCGTTCTTGGTGGAAGCACTAGAACTCAGTCAGTAAAAAATGCCCTATCACACGTTGACGGGGACGTGGTTTTAATTCACGACGGCGCACGTCCGTTCGTTACTAAAAAAATTATTCAAGACTGTATAGCCACGGCTGTTAAAAACGGTAGCGCTATCCCCGTTATACCGACAAGAAACACCATAATAAGAAAAACCGAAAATTGCGCCCCCGAATACGTCGGCAAAAACGGATTATATTCGGTGCAAACGCCACAAGGCTTTAAAACAGAATATATAAAGCGTGCGTATGCGCAAATCAAAGACCGTACCTTTAACGACGACGGTGAAATTTATAAAGAATTTATCGGTGACCTTTCACTTTACGACGGTGATGCTAAAAACGTTAAACTTACTTACGCACAAGATTTTGAACTTTTAAGCGATAAACCCACTCACCGCTTTGGCACGGGGTTTGATTGCCATAAACTTGTAGAAAATAGAAAACTTATTTTAGGTGGTGTTACTATCCCCCACGATAAAGGACTTTTAGGACACTCTGATGCCGACGTTTTAACCCACGCAATTATGGACGCTATTTTATCCAGCCTTTCTTTGCGTGATATAGGTTACCATTTTAGCGATAAAGACCCTAAATATAAAGATGCCGATAGTATGAAACTTTTAAGTACGGTGCTTGAAATGGTTGACAAAGAAGGTTATAAAGTTGAAAGCATATCAGCGACGATTATGGCGGAAAAGCCTAAACTATTACCGCATATACCGTCAATCACCAAAAACCTTGCAGACGCACTATCGCTACAAACGTCGCTTGTTGGAATAGGTGCAACCACGCTTGAAGGCTTAGGCTTCGTTGGGCGTGAAGAAGGCATTTGCGTTCACGCCACCGCCGTACTTGTAAAAAAATAATATATACTTTACTTTAACAAACAAAAAAGTCGCCAAAAATGACGACTTTTTAATTATAAAGCATATTTAACTTTTAAGTATGATAAGGCGCGCGGGGAATAATCCCTACCCTTTAAATCAATTACTTAATTAGTTCTTTTCTTTTTTAGCGGTATCAACTACCTGCTTGCCGTTGTAGTAACCACATTTTGGGCATACAACGTGTGATGCTTTAAGTTCGTGGCATTGGGGGCATTCCGAAAGGTTCGGTGCCGAAATCTTCCACTGTGCAAATCTTGTATTTGTTCTCTGTTTAGATGTTTTACTTTTTTGTACTGCCATTTTTATATACCTTCCCTATTTGTTAATATTACATTTACATTCGCCGTCGTTTAAGTTTACCCCACAGCCCAAACATATTCCTTTACAATTTTCATCACAAAGAAAGTTCGTGGGACTGTTTATGGTAATAATATCGTCAACCATCTTAGTTAAATCGACCGTGTCGTTTTTAACCGAATAGCCGTCAACGTTATTCTCTTCAACAGCTTCGGAAAAATCAAGTGTAAATTCTTTGGTGGTATCTTTAAGGCACCTTGTGCATTCGCCAGCCACGGCAAACGCAACTTCTGCCTCTATATACGCACTGTGTTCACCCGTTAAAGTGACCGTACCGTTAATCTTAATCGGAAGCACGATTTTAGCTTGCGGTAGGTCTAAAAGTTCCGTTTGGGGTGAATATTCAAAGAAAAAACCACTGCTGTCTTTTCCGCTTCTTTTTAGTTTTTTAAGGTCTAAAATCATAATATACCCAACTTAATAAGCCATACAAGTATATACTATTTA
>JAGASB010000108.1 GCA_017621955.1 Clostridia bacterium
ATCTACATACGCATCATTACATCTACTACATACGTGAGTTGTAAAACCTTGTGCAGTACAAGTCGGAGCCGTTACCGCTGTTTTATAATTGTGTCCTCTTGCAAGAATAGTCTCCGTCTCGTATGCGCCACAACTGATACAGTCTCGTCTTTGAGTACCCGTATCTAAGCAAGTTGCATCTTTAATTACATACCAACTACCATAATCGTGTCCGTTTGCCGAAACTACGTCATCATTAAACGTTGCGCCACAACGAGAACAAGTATAAACCGAATATCCCTCAGCCGTACAAGTTGATTCTACAACCTTTGTTACTATATAATTATGACCGAGCGCATTTACATAATTTGCATTGTACTTATCGCCACAGTTTGCGCACTCATAAACGGTATATCCGTCAGTCGTACAAGTCGGTGCAATAACCTTATCTTCTTCATAGTAATGGTCGATTGAAAACGTGTAAGTCGTTGAACGGTTCGCATCATTTGTCAAAACAAATGTATGGTCACCCTCTACTTTAATCCACGTTCCGTTGACATAGCTTTCTCCGTTAAGAGTACCTGAACAATTACTGTCCGTCCAAATTACACATACTTGCGTACCGCTACTTGCTCTTACAATTTGAGCCGTCGGTGCCGATATACTTAAAATTACATTATAAGTTGCCGATTTATTTCCATATCCGTCCTCAGCATAAAATGAGTACGTCCCGTTAGGTTGAGTTTTGGAAATTGTTACGCTTGTACTTGACGATTGAACAAACGAACCGCTTGGCGTTTTGTAATACAACTTCGTTCCACCAATGTTATCCGATGCGCTTACCGTAAAACTATCGCTAAGCGTATCACCAAATTTACCCTTTGAAATAGATAATGTCGGGGCTTGGTTATCGAGCGAAATAGTCATAACGGACGATTGAAGCGACACGTTATCAACACAGTAAAATGAGTACGACCCGTTTTCCGTCAACTGTGTACCGCTTGTATAGGTAGTATAGCTACTTGCGTTAGGTTTTTTCACGTAAACAGTCTTAACTCCCGACGAAGCATCCGAAGCAACATATTTAATATAACTTGCAGTAGATTTTGCACCTGAACTTACAGCCGTTGTTCCACTATACAACACGCCAACGGGAGCCACCGAATCGAGAAAAATAGTCGTAACGTCTGAAATATTATTTGCTTTGTCCACCGCCCTGAACTGATATTTTCCGTTCGCTGCACTTGCCGCTATTTGCGTACCCGAAGTATAGGTCGCCCAACTTGTAGAACTCGGTGTCATATATTGCAAATAACTAATTCCGCTACCACCATCACTTGCCGAATAGGAAAATGCCCCACTCGTATAAGACGACGTTAAAGTCGTTCCACTTGCATTTTTTACCACACCTGTCGGTTTACTATCATCGTAAAAAACGTAATATGTAGATGTCTGATTTTGGGCATTGTCCTTAGCATAAAATGAGTACAAACCGTTCGTGCTTCCTGCCGAAAAAGTCTTAGAAGATGCAACCGAAGAATAGGACGTAGAATCGGGTGTTTTGTAATATAACGCCGCAAGACCACTACCGCCACTATCACTTGCACTTACTGTAAATGCTGCATTTGTATATTTACCCGTAGTAGATGTAGATGCGCCACTAATTGTTGGCGTTGTAGCATCTACCGAAAACGTAAACGATGCCGTAAAACCTGCCGAATCGTACTGACGGTTATTAACGAGCCAACCTGCACTATCGCCAAATGTTCCCGTATATGTACCGTTTGCCAAACCTGAAATAGAGAACGTTCCCGTACCACTACCAACCGTTGTTCCCGAACTATTCGTTACTGTAATTTTGGGAGAACCCGAAGATGCTGATAATGAAAGTGTTACTGTACTACTGTTTATATATCCGTTCCAAGTACCCGTTCCCGATGCACTTGACCCGTAAATACTTAAAGAGTAGGTTCTATATGAACCCGAACCAACTCTCGCAGTAAAACTCGTTGCTGTTCCCGAACCCGTATTTGCTGTCGAAGTATTGCTCTTGTAATAGCAAGAATATGTCATAGGTACTGCATATTTTGGGGTTGCTACTGCTGCGGCGTGTGCCGTAGTTGTGCCAAATCCACCAAAAAACAATCCAAAACTCATACAAAATACGAAAAGTGCGGAAAGAATAAGCAACTTCCTTGATTTAGTTGTTTTAGTTTTCATTTAAGTCCTCCTTTTGTTTTTGCTCATTAAAGAGCGTTTGAGCGTAATCTCCTGAAATTATTTTTACGCTCGTTCTAAGTTCCGTCGAGCCAATAAAGAACGCCTGTCCCGTGATTGCCGAGATTATCATTCTTTGTTCATCGTCATTGAAACTCTCTCCGACCTTATATACGTCTAAAACGTCTTTCATATCGGGTGCGGAAAGTTTGAAAATAAAA
>JAGASB010000109.1 GCA_017621955.1 Clostridia bacterium
AACAAAATTGAAGAATCTATTGGTAAAGTAGTTAAGGTTTATAATAAAAGATATATAGATGGTTCTTTGTTGGTGGTGTTGATTCAAAATCAGAATCAAAAGTTTTTAGTGACACTTGGCTCAGATACAGTATCTAAAAAACAAAAAGTAGATTTGATAGATAACAATACACCTGAACAGAAACTTCTTAAAACTATTTTTGGTGATGAGCTAAAAAAAGAACCATATCAAGAATATTTTTGGCATCACGAGTATATTTGTGAACTGAATACTGAAAAAGATGTTAACATAGATGATATTATTCAGTTGTTAGCGGCATTATCGTCTCATAATGCTCGTCGTGCTGTGCAACTAAACCCTAAATCTAATGTGTTTTATTTGGCTGATAGTAATGACATAATTACTTTCAGTTTAGAAAGCATATCGGAGTTAAATAATGAAGAAAATGAGTTGCATTTAGGTTTTTATAGTGTAGAGCCTATGGGTAATGGGAAAATTGCTATAAAATACTTTTCCGATTCTAAGATGGACGATGGATTTAACTTATTCGAGGATATAGAGTAATTGAACAGGAGAGACGAATGGATAACGATTATGAAAAAAGTTTGTATGTAACAAATTACCTTGAAAGTATCGGATTAGATGTCATTACGGCGACGGAAGCGATTTGCGATGAAAACTTGCAAAAAAGCTATGACCTGATTAGGAACAATCCAACAATCACCAAGTACGAGTTTGTAGAGCAAATGGGAATAGACTATGACGAAGAAGAACTTGCACTTGAAGATTTTTTAAGACGTTTGCAGATGATGTGGTATCATATTGAAGAAGCGTTGGACGAAGAACATTATGATAAGACATTAGAAATATATAAAACCCGACCTAATATTTCAAAAGAGGAGTTCTTAGAGATAATGCAGTTTACGGGAAAGTATAGAGAAGAAATAGAATAAAATTAAGTTTTGATAATTAGTTTGGAGTTATAGCCATAGAGACTGATGTCGTCGGGCTAATAACCCGAAGCTAAGGTTTGATTCCTTAGTGCAACTATAACACAAATATAATTAGGTAAAGTCATTCAGTAATGGATGACTTTATTTTTTACAAACTTCGACAAAAAAAGTTCTAAAAAGATGTCAAATGTCCAAGAACGTGGACATTTGGAACTTGACAAAACAAACTAATATGAGTATAATAAGGCTACACTCTAAAAAGAACGCCCCGTTCCGTTTAGACTAAAAGGAGTTTTTACTAATGAGAACCTTAAAGGAAGAAACGCTCAATCGTATTGAAGCGTATGTTAAAGAGTATCATCAAGAACACGGTCTTTCTCCAAGTTATCGTCAAATAATGCGTGCATTAAATTTAGCTTCATTAAGTGGGGTACAAAGATATGTTTTAGCGTTAGAAAATAGTAATAGAATAGTAAGAACAAATCTTGGCAACATAGAGGTTCCACCGAGACTGAAAAGGGGAGAAGTGGTACAAGCTCCGCTTGTAGGTCAAATCGCTTGTGGACAACCTACCTTTGCCGAAGAGAACATAGAAGAAACGCACGCTCTTCCACAATCGTTGTTTGGCAATGGCAAGTTATTTATGCTTCGTGCATTTGGCGATAGTATGATAGATGCAGGTATCAAACAAGGCGACCTTATTGTATTAAGACAACAAAACTGTGCAGAGAACGGAGATATAGTCGTTGCTCTTGTAGACGGAAAGAATACTCTTAAACGTTTTTATAAAAAAGGCAAAAAGATTGTCTTGCACCCTGAAAACGCTACAATGAAAGATATTATTGTTAGCGAGTGCGAAATACAAGGCGTATTAGTATCTTGTATTAAAATGTATTGATATAAAATCAAAGACACACGCCCCGAATTTGATTTTGTAAATAGGTTGCAAGCAGTAGATTACTACGTTATAGGACAAATCCCAACCGTAACAAAGTAGTATCTAAATCTCAGGTTGCTTGTAATATGGGAGAAAGGAGGTGCTATCACTAATGGATTATTCTAATTTATATCCTGTCAGGTTGTACTGTCCTAATTGTGGTAAAATCATAGAAGGCTACAAGAGCGAGGATGGTGCAGTCCGAATTGATTGCCCGAAATGCAAGGTAAAGGTGTTCAGTAAGCAGAAAAACCCACGAAAAATAAACATAGAACTGACACTTCCCAAAGTTGCGGCGCAATACCCTTAATTTCATACATACAACTTAATATATGAAAGGCTTGTAAAAACATATTATAGGTCGTTGCTGAAATAGTGCAACAGGTAAATCCTTATAAAAAGATTACAACCA
>JAGASB010000110.1 GCA_017621955.1 Clostridia bacterium
AAGGAGTAATTCTAATTCATAAATCAATAAATTAAATGGGCTTGTAAAAATAGGTGTGGTCAGTATATGATTATACGACACATCATTAGTCCACCTATAATGAAGATATTATTTTTTTGCCTTTAATGTCTACAACTGTTCAGTATTATACTGAATAGGTGGTTATGAACATAAAGCTGTTTTTCCTTTATAATAGATATGAACAGTTGTTCAGTATTTATTGAATAGGGGTTCTCTTGTGATTGATATAGTAAAGAAAATAGAAGAAATGCGATTGGAGCGAGGTTGGTCGGTATATAAATTGGCGGAACTCGCAGGACTGTCAGAGAAATGTATTTATAATTGGAAAACGAGAAATACTATTCCAACGATACAAGCGCTTGATAATATATGTGATGCTTTTGGCATAACATTGAGTCAGTTTTTCTCTGAAAACAACTTTGTGGAAGTAGATACGGAGTTAAAGCAACTTATTGACGATTGGCTCTCGTTGTCGAAAGAACAAAAGCAAGCCGTTAAAGTTATGATAAAAACAATTAAAGGCTAAAAAGGTGAGCCGTTGTGAGAACAGCGGCTCATTTTTTATTTATTTTAGGTTTTGGAGATTTTTTGTTCTGTGGCATATCAATTCGTATTGACATTATTTTTGAAAATGGGTATAATAAGTATGCTACATCTTTTTAATGGGAGCCATCCCTTAAATGGCAAACACATCTACAAAACTTTATATCCCAAAGGTTAAATTAGGTAGTAATGTATCTAATCGCTTTTACAATGCCGTAGGGATAATGTAGATGTAAAAAGGTGTAGCAGCTTTCGAGAGGGTATATTCTACGGTGCCGTCTCGTAAGGGGCGGCATCTTATTATTGCAAAGAACTTAATACAACAATAGAAGCCGAAGAAAAGAATACTCTTTTTCTATCGGCTCTTTTTGTTTTTTAGGTGGTTTATGAAAAAATTATTGCTTTCCATTTTGCTAATTGCATCTTTTGTTTTTGTGGGCTTGCCAATGAATTTAAGTCAGGCTAATGCTGCTTCATATAAAGAGCATTTACCAACTTATTCGTTATATACAAAGGACAATATAATAGAAAAAGAAATAGTAAATTATGATATATCATCAGTTGAAGATTATAAGATAATCGAAGAGTTACAGTACAACGTTACTGCTGAGCAGGGAAGCGTTCACGACTTCTATTTGCCTATAAGCGCACCTGTTTATGATATACCGAGTATCGAAGTTAAGGTCAATGGAACAGCGATTGAAACTGAGTTATTGTACGGTAGTAATCTTTATCATTATCTCGGACAAAATGATATTGAAAAGGCAATAAACGACAGTTTTGGTAGGGCATTAGATGATACTATATCGGGAACGTTATACAAGTTTAATGTGGTAAAAGATTCATTAACTATAACCTACAAAAAAGCCGATAAACAGCCTATGATTTATCAGACAAGCAATAGCACTCAGTCGTCGTTTAATGATGGGAAAATTACTTATACAACGAACGCAAAAGCAGGGGATGTATATGTGATTTTTGCAATTAACGGGGAGTTGGAATTTGTTGAATCAGATGCCACTTTTACAAAAGAAACTGTAACGTGTAAGCAATTTGTTGACAATTATTATTCTGATTGGGCTGAATATTATGTTGAATCGAACATAGAAAAAGAGTTTTTGTATTCAGAAATGAATAGGTTGCTCAACACAAAGAATAGCGAAACATTGGATGATTTCTTTTTCTCAATACATAATTATCGTCTTAACTTTTTGAAGTTTAGTATTGCTATGGAAACAACGTCATCGACGATTAACTATGTCAAGAAAGCGAGAGTTCAACGAGATACGACGTATGAGCCATACATACATTTGTTTGAACGTAAGAAAACGGCGCAATACCCTACGGAATATACGATAAAGATGTCGGAGGAATTTCCTTTTGTTATAGAAAGTAATATCGCCCTAAATAAAGAGGGTAATATGTATAAGGCAACAAGCAACGAAGATTCATTTTACGCTATATATTGTAGCGAAGAATCGTCTAAGAGTAAGTTTGCAGACGAAGAAAATAAAAAGGATAACTTAATTTGGTATATTGTCATAGCAGGTGTTTCTGCTTTGGCGGTAGGTGCAATAACCTACTTTGTAGTGGGATATATTGAAAGGAAAAAAGGATGCAAGTAAAGAAGTGTTGTTTTATCGGTCATAGAGAAGTTCCTGACAGGAGCGAAGTGTATAGCCGAACAAAAAAGGTAATAGAGAACTTGATTGTAAATGAGAACGTCAAGGTTTTTCACTTTGGGAGCAGAAGCGCCTTTGATGATATTTGCCACGAGATAGTAACTGATTTCCAAGAAAAATATCCCGATATAAAAAGGATAAACTACAACCGTCGTAGTGAGTATGTTGTCAAGAAAGAAGAAAAAGAACGATTAGAAGAACAATGGAGCAAGGTTCTTCACGAACAGGTTACGTTGAAAGATTATGAGGGCGAAAAAATGTCAGAACGTGTTGCCCGTGCAGGAAAAGCATCATACGTAGAACGTAATAAGGAAATGATAGATGATAGTGATTACTGTGTGTTTTACTATAAGGAAGATTATAAACCTGATGTAAGTAAATCACGTTATCCATCAAGTGGAAAAAGTGGTACAAAAATTGCTTTTGATTATGCTACAAGCAAAAGCAAACAAATAATAAATGTAGCAGATGAGGGTGGCTGAATGTCAAAACATAAGGCTTTATTTAAGAAAATAGGGCTTTATCTTATGATTTCTCTTGCGATGATAACCGTTATAATGGGTGTTTCATTTTGGGGCAATTCAACGAAGCCAACGTATGAAAGAGTACCATATACGGTAGAAGAAGCAAGGGTGTACGTAACTAATTATGGAGACTGTTATCATAGTTCTGATTGCTCATACTTGCACTCTTCAAGAAATGCAATAGGGAAGAATAAAGCAAGAAGTCAAGGTTATTATGCGTGTAGCAGATGTAATGGTATTCCGAGTGGAACAATAGAAGAAACATACTACCAACAAGTCGAAAAAGATATGACGAGTGAAATTGTTTGGGGTTCGATTGTTGGAGGATTTATTGTAAGCGCAATCATATATGTACTTATACCGAAAGAAGAAAAGGAAGTGTAAAACGCTTCCTTTTTCTAATTTTGTGTAAAATAGATGTCAAATGTACCAACTTTTGGACATTTGAACGTTTACAATAGTAGTGAAAAGTGGTATAATATATATGATACAATCGGGGAGGTGTAATTATGTTAGCGCAGAACGCAACACGAATAAAACTCTTAAAGATTTGGGAAATACTTTGTCAAGAGACGGACGAAGAGCATCCAATGGAATCTACTGAACTAATTGAAAAGCTCGCTGAAATGGATATTCATTGTGAGCGTAAGACAATTTATAGAGACATTGAAACTCTTATAGAGTGTGGCTATGACATTGTTTGTGAACGTGGGAAAAAGAATAAATACTATGTGCTTGATAGAAGTTTTGATTTAGCGGAAATACATATAATGCTCGATGCTATTCAAGCAGCAAGTTTTATAACCGATAAAAAGACAGACTTGCTTGTAGATAAGGTCGCAAATTTAGCGGGAAGCAGAAAGGGAGAAGTTCTAAAACGCAACATAGTGGCGTTCAATAAAACGAAGAATACTAACGAATCAATATTCTACTCGGTTGATGAAATTGTACGAGCAATAAGCAAGAAGAAAAAGATAGAGTTCAAATACTTTGATTATGATGCAAAACATAAGAAAGTATATAGAAAAGAAGGGGGCAGGTACGTGATGAACCCATATTCCACCGTTTTTTCTGACGATAACTATTACTTGCTTGCCTATAATGATAAATACAAAACTATAATGCACTACCGTGTTGACCGTATGGATAGCGTTAAGATGTTAGACGACGATATAATTCCGCTTGAAAAGGGCAATAAGTTTGACATTACAAAGCACAAGAAAGGTGTGTTTGGTATGTTTACGGGAGACGAAGAAGAAGTACGTTTTATCGTAGATAAATCAATGTTGGACGTGGTGTTTGATAGATTTGGTAAAAACATACAACTGATGCAACACGATGAGGATAAATACACAT